>WTGC01000106.1 GCA_011523705.1 Chloroflexota bacterium
ATCATGACCGCCTCGTCCAAATCGCGCGGCAAGGTGTTGAAATAACCGGTCATCATGATGATGGCATATGAGAGAGTGAACACCATGTATGTGAGCACGAGCGCTGTATAAGAGTTGTATATGCCCAGCCAGACGATCAGACCGAAATACGGGATCATCAGCGTGATCGGCGGCACCGACTGCACGCCGATGATGATCAAGTTCAAGACTTTTTTGAAGCGGAAGTCGTAGCGGCTGAAGCTGTATCCCGCCAATATGCTGGTGACAACGGTGCAAATCGTCACCATAATCGCGACCAGGTAGCTGTTGAAGAAGAAACGCAATTGCCCGGGATCACGCAGCACCGCCAGGTAAGCGTCAAATGAAAATGAATAATCAATAAGCGCGGGCGGATACGCAAAAATCTCGAGATTGGATTTGAAAGACGAAGATACCATCCATAAGACCGGCAAACCAGCAAAACAAGCGCCAAGGATTAATGCGATCCAAATCAGGATCTTTCGAATCAGGATTTCTCTGCGGCTGCCGATCATACGTGTCTCGTTTTACGCGAATTGCGCTTTCCTATCGGGATCGTGCTGTTTCAACCGCATCACCTAAATTCGCTGCCGCCGGGCGGTCATTCGTCCGCCATGCGTTGACTGCGCACATAGAAGATCGCCACGAAGGTGCAAATCGCCAGGATCACCATGGCAATCGTCGACGCGATAGAATACTCGTGCGAGCTAAACGCCGCTTTGTAGGTATACGTGCTCAAGACCTCGGTCGAGCGCAGAGGACCGCCGCCCGTGGTCATCCATATCAAAGTGAACTGATGTATCGTCCAAATGAAATCCAGCAGCGCCAGACTGATAATGATCGGTCGAAGTTGCGGTAGCGTAATATGCCTAAATAGCTGCCAGGCGTTGCCGCCATCGACCCGGCCCGATTCATATAAATCATCGGGAATGCCCTGCAAGCCCGCTAGAAAACTGACCATATAAAAGGGATAACCGGCCCAGATATTGATGAAGGTCACCGCATTCAGCGCCAGTTTTCGATCGGAGAGCCACTCATTCAGTTCCGGGATGATCCCCAATTCGAGCAGCACAAAATTCACGACGCCGTGCGGGTTTAGCAGCAGGCGCCACAAAATAGCGATGATCGATGCGGTAAAGACCCAGGGCAAAATGTAAATGACGCGGAACACCGCCTTCACATTGGCGCTGAGCAGGCGCGAATTCAACAGCAGCGCGAATGACAAGCCGATGATGAAATGCACAACGACGCTGACAAGCGAGAAGTACAGCGTATTGCTGAGCGCGCCCCGGAATTTCCGGTTCGTCAATACCTCTTCGTAATTCTCAAGCCCCACAAAAACCGGCGGATTCGGGTTGACGATGACATTGTCGACCAGGGAATAGAGGAAGACCGTCCCGATTGGAATAACGGTCAAAGCCGCGAGCAAGAGCAGAGTCGGCGACAGATAGCTATAAGGCAGGAGTTTGCGCTTCCTCTGCTCCCAGCCGATATTCGCGGGTTCAGAGCTTTCGCGCTGCGCGGCTACGCTCATGCCGTCTCCAGTTGAGCCGAGGCAGCCAGTGGAATTCCCTGGCCGCCTCAGCTTTACAGCTTACGGAAATACCGCGTTGAGTGGAATTACTCGAAGATCGCTTCCCACTCTTCTTGCGCGATTTCCAGGAATTCTTCCAGTTCGATTTCGCCTTCCAAATAGAATTGGAATGGCTCGTCGAATTGGCGCATCAACTCTTCCGCGGCTGGCAGCCCGGTGAACTCATTCGCCAGATAACCTTCCTGGAAGATCTCGAAGGCGGTCATGAAGAGCTGATCGGTTTGAATGAAGTCCGGCGTCGCGTTGACATTGCCGGGGAATGCGTTGGCAATTGAAGTCAACTGCGTATTGCCTTCGACGCTGACCAGGTATTCGATCAGCTTCCAGGCTTCGGCTTTGTGCTCGGTGTTCGAGCTGATGCCGATGCCCCAGGAGGCGTAAGGCAAGCCGCGCGGACCATCGTAGCCTTCAGCCGCCGGCAGCGCGGTGATATCGAAGTTGAGGTCCGGATTGCGCTCGCGGATCAGCGTGAAGTGCGCCAGTGTGTTGATGATCATGGCGACGCGCTCGTTCACGAATTCCTCGACCTTTTCATTCTCCTTCATCGCGAAGGCGCCCGGCGCGACTACGCCAGCATCGTGCAAGCTCTTGATGTAAGCCATCGTGTCCGCCAGCTGCTCATTGCCGGCCAGGTTTGGCTGACCCATGTCATCGAGCATGCTGCCGCCAGTCGCCCAGAGCCAGGACATGGTGTCGTTTTGAATGCCGTTGGGCTGCTCCAGCGAAAGCGGCTGCGCCCAGCCATATACGTTGTTATCGGGATCGGTCAAGGCCTCGGCCGCGGCGGCGAATTCGGCGCGCGTCGATGGCGGATCGATTCCTGCGGCGCCCAGCATGTCCAGATTGACGAAGACCGGGTAAATGAAATTGGCGATCGGGATCATGTAGGTCTCGCCAGCCAGTTGAATTTGCGCCGCCAACTCGCTGTCATCGTACATCGCGTCGGCCATCGCTTGCGTCAGGCTATGCAGCGCGCCTTGCTTCCACAAGACATTCACCCAGGCGCCATCCAAGCCAACGACATCGGCCATGGTGCCGGTCGCCGCGCTCGCGATGATCTGGTCTTTGGTAGTCAAGTAGGGTCCACTGATCGTCTCCACCCTGATGCCCGGGTTGGCCGCTTCAAAGTCGTCCAGGATCGCGCGGAAAGAACCTTCCGGCAATTCCGGCTCCCACCATTGCTGAAATTCCAGAACGACATCCTGCGCCATGCTGACGCCGCTCAACAGCAGCAGCACGACCATCAAACCAAGTGCGTACTTCTTCATTTTCGACTTCTCCTTGCTTTCTCAATTGATCTCAATCGAATTCACGCGAGGCTGCGCGCCATCGTAAATCGCCAGTACGCCCCGCTTGACCTGCGCGCATTTCTTACATAAATCCCCTTTCCCTACAATTGCCGGTCGTCCGCGGCTGTTATCTGCCGGCAAATGCCGCCAAGCCGCTGCGAGCCCCGTCAATGCCTTGAGCAGCGTCGAGGCTGGCTAAAACACCGTGACCATTAAGACTGTACTCGATGCCGGAAGCAGAGCCGCAACGAATGCGCGAATCCATTCCGGCAAATCACATGCCGAGATTTGAACACATCCGCGTCGCCTTGTCAAATTCTTGCTGAAAGACCCGCAGCCCGGCATATTCGGTTAAGACAGCCGCAGCATGACCTTGTCGCCCAATTGCACATCCAGGCGGTCGGCGGCGTCATCCTGGTTCGCGCCGATTTCCAGAAATCCATTGCTGTCAATCTGAGCCAGAATCTCCCCCGGCGGGACTTCGTGATAAGCCTGCGATATGCCGTGCACGGTATGGCTGTGAATGGTGATATGCGCCGCGCGCGCCTTCAATTGCAAGGGCGGAATGTCTTGACCCCAGACCGCCGTCGCCGTCAATGTCTCCGCGCTGGTCCAATGAAAGACACCGATGCTGGTGATGATATTGCCGAAGTGATCAATATGCATCACCTCGCCGATCAGCCGCTTCCGCGCGTAACTCAGTTCCGGCAAGGGATAACTCGTGATCTTTTCCAGCGCTCCGCCCAAAGACTGGAAGACCTCGGGCGTCTGCGAAAGATGGGCGGCGGCCGGCGCAAAGATATCGCGGCCGTGAAAGGTGCGGCTGACGGTATCGGCCTGGTAGCTCGGATTTTCCAGCTTAACCGACCGGTATTGCTTGCCATGATGCGCCAGCGCGTAGGTCAAGACGCCATTGTCTGGGCTGACGAAACAGTATTGCTGGCTCTTCACCGCGATCGCCAGACGGTCGCTGCCCACGCCGGGGTCCACCACAACGCAGAAAACCGTCCCGGATGGGAAATAGTGATAACTGTTCAAGAGGGCGAAAGCGGCTTCGCGCACATTCTGCGGTCGTATCGCGTGGGTGATGTCAACAATTTGGGCTGCCGGACAGACATTAAGTATCGACGCCTTCATCGCGCCAACATAGATGTCTTCCAATCCAAAGTCCGTTAACAAGGCGATCACATTTGTCATTTGCGTTCTCAATAATCCAGTGGGGTTTTTAGCATGTCTATCCGAAGTATACTGTAATTGTAATCGACGCCAGGTCTACGCGGCATCATTCATCGACCGACACTACAATGAATGTGGGGTCAACGAATGCACTCACTACGGCTGAAGTTGGAAGACAACGAGCTGCGGTCGCTCGCCAAGTATGCGCTGTTCAGCCGCCACTCGCGCGGACGCCTGCATCATGAGTCTGAACCGCGCTACCGGACTGCCTTTCAGCGCGATCGCGATCGCATTGTGCACGCAGCCGCCTTTCGGCTTCTCGAATACAAGACCCAGGTCTTCGTCAACGATGCCGGCGATTATTATCGAACGCGCCTGACCCACACCTTGGAAGTGGCGCAGATCGGGCGGACGCTGGCGCGGGCGCTCGGCGCCAATGAAGACCTGGTCGAGGCGATCTGCCTGGCGCACGATCTCGGTCACCCGCCCTTCGGTCACGCCGGCGAAGACGTGCTGAATGAGCTGATGGTCGATCACGGCGGGTTCAATCACAACCATCAGAGCTACCGCGTGGTGACCAAACTGGAGCATCGTTATCCCAAGTGGAATGGCCTCAATCTCACCTTCGAGACGCTCGAAGGCATCGCCAAGCACGAAACCGCTTACGACCGCAGCGCCTTTCGCGAGATCTCCGAAGAAACTGGTCCCGGCTTGGAAGCGCAAATTGCCAATGTCGCCGATGAGCTCGCCTATAACGCGCATGATTTGGACGATGGCTTGCAATCCGGCTTGATTCAGGTGACGCAGATGCAGGGTCTCGAAATTTGGCGGCGCGTTGCCGAGCGCATCCAGTGGAAGGGCGCTTACTTGGATGATGTTTCGCGCCATAACATCATCCGCGAGTTGGTCGGCCAATTGGTCGATGATGTCTTGTTTGAAAGCGCGCGGCGGATCGAAGCGCTGGCGCCCGGAGATTCGCTGGACATTCAGCGCCATCCGGAACCGGTCGTCCGCCACAGTGATGAGCAGCAGACGCTGAACGCGGCTTTGAAGGACTTCCTCTATCAGAAGATGTATCGCCACTTTAGAATAGTGCGCATGCAGACGCGCGCCGAGCACTTTATACGCGCCTTGTTCGCCAGCTACATCGCCGAGCCGCGCCAGTTGCCCGATAGTTATCGCGCCAAACTGGAAGACGAACCCAAGCATCGAGTGGTGGCTGATTACATCGCCAGTTTGACCGACCGCAGCGCATTGCGGGAATTCCAGCAATTATTCGATCCCATATCGAAACCGTGAACGAGGTCAACTCATGCCCGGTGAAACCTTACTGAACCAGCGATATGAGCTCGTTGCCCAGCAGGGCTCTGGCGGCATGTCAGTCATCTACAAGGCGCTCGATCGCATGTTGGGCCGCATGGTCGCCATCAAAATCTTGCGTCCCAATCTGACAAAGGACCCGGCTTTCCTGGACAAGTTCCAGCAAGAAGCGCGCAGCGTCGCCATGATGTCTCACCCGAATATCGTCACCGTGCATGACGTGGGCAGCGATGGCGCGACCCACTACATCGTGATGGAGATGATCGAGGGCAATGATCTCAAGAAGCTCATCAAAGCTCGGGGGGGCTTGCCGCTGGACAAGGCGCTGGAATATGGCGTTCAGATCTGCGCCGGGCTCGGTTTCGCGCACCGTTCGCAGCTCGTGCATGCCGATGTCAAGCCGCAGAACATCCTCATCAATAGAGAAGGCGTGCTCAAGGTCACCGACTTCGGCATCGCCCAAGCCTATACCGACACGATGACGCAGACGCGCAGCGACGTGGTTTGGGGAAGCCCGCATTATTTCGCCCCGGAACAGGCGCGCGGAGAAAGCCCAACGCCCGCGGCCGATGTTTATTCCATCGGCATTGTCCTCTTCGAAATGTTTACGGGCCGCCTGCCTTATGTCGGCAGCTCGCAGCGAGAGCTGGCGCTGGCGCATATTCAGGGCGATATACCCCGAATCAAAGACTTCAATGCCGAACTGCCCGATGACCTGAACAATGTCATCGTCAAAGTGATGGGCAAACGCCCCAACGACCGTTACAAACATGCTGATCAATTGGGTCATATCTTGCAAGAAATCCGCGAGCGCAGCCGACGCGGCGCCCAGCAGACCGCCTCCGGGCGCATGGCGCCGCCAACAGCCGTCGGCGGCCAGCCGGTTCGAAGATCCTTGCCCTCCACTCCGCGGCCGGCATCTTCCTATTCAGCCCCGGCCTCGCGCGCCCCGATTCCCATCGCCCCGCGTCGATCGGCGCCTGTCTCCCAGTCGCCGCGGGGGAGCGCCGCTATGCCCGAGCAGCCGCTTAATCCGCTGCCGCCCGGCGCGCCGTCTCCCCTGCTCAACCAGGACGGCACGATCAATGTCGAGGCGACCGGCGGCTATACCGGTCCCTTCGTGCCCAGGCGGCAGGCCAAGGGCGAAGGCGCGGACATCGTGACCATCGTCCTGGTCATACTGGCTTTTCTGGCGGTGGCTGGTTTGGCGCCGCTCTACCTGCTGGGGGTTTTTCCGCTGCTCTAGATCTTAGCGCCGCTTGAATTCATCAGCCAAATCTTCGCGGCTGAGATGTATCAGGGTCTTCCGCCCGCTCGGCGACGCGAAGGGCGACGGGCAGCGTTCCAACTGGGCGATCAATAAGCCCATCTCCTCCTGCTGCAGAATCTGACCGCTGCGAACGGCCGCCGCCGCGGCCAGGGCTTCCAGGGCGCAAATTGCCGATTTCTCCGACCGACGCAAGCTGGCGAGCATGCGCGGCAAAACCTCCGTGCACAGCATGCCGGATACAATCTGCGGCGCCCGCCGAATGACGAAGCTGTTGGGACCGAAGACTTCGATTTCAAAGTTCAATTGCGTGAACAAGTCGCTGACTTCGCTGAGCAGTTCCGCGTCAGCCGGCGCCAGCAGGGCGGCTTGGCTCTCGCTCAGCGTCGCGCTGGAAATGCCCCCATTTGCCGATTCGTCGATCAACTGATGATAGAGCACGCGCTCATGGGCTGCATTCTGATCGATGAGGTACAAGCCTGACGGACCCTCCGCGATGATATAAGCGGCGCCAACCTGCCCCACAACGCGCAGCACCGGCAGCGTGCGCGGTCTCAGCGGCGCCTCCGCCGCTTCCGGAATGGCATCAATCCCCTCGTCGTCGAATAGATCTTCGGCGTTCCGCCGCCGCCAAGCTGGCTGGGGATTCTGATAGGCGATGGAGTCTTCCCCGAAGCCAGTCGCCGTCCAGAGATCAGCCGCGGGCGCGCTATCTGTCGACTTCAACAAGGTTTCCCGAACGGCGCGCTGCGCGGCGACGAACACCAGTTGCGAATCGCGAAAACGGACTTCGGCCTTGGTCGGATGGACGTTAACATCGACAAAATCCGGCGGCACTGAGATCATCAGGACGGCGAAGGGAAAGGCGCCCGCCTTCAACAAGCCGTCGTATGCCTGCGTTATCGCATGGCTCAGCGTGCTGTCTTGTATCGCGCGGCCATTGACGAAGAGGATGATGCGATCGCGGCTGGCGCGGCTCAGCGTCGGCTGCGATACGTAGCCAGTGATCCCAATCGCTGGGCGGCCCGGCCGGCGCTCCTCAGCCGCGTCAATCGCCATCATGCATCGGAAGGCTTTGAGCCCGAAGGCATTGGCCACCACGTCGGCCAGCTCCCCGCCGCCAGAAGATCGGAAGCGCTCTCGCCCGTCCTGTTTCAGCGCGAACGCGATATTGGGATAAGCCATCGCGTATCGCAAGACCACCCAATGGATATGCCGCTTTTCCGTCGTCTCGCTCTTGAGAAAAGCGAGACGCGCCGGGGTATTGAAGAAGAGATTCTCAATCGCCACTGCCGTGCCGGCCGGCGCGCCCACCAGCCGCCGCTGCTCAATGACGCCGCCGCGCACATGCAGCGATACGCCCATTTCATCAGCGCGGTGGCGGGTCACGACTGTCGCCCGGCTCACCGCCGCGATGCTCGCCAGCGCCTCGCCGCGAAAGCCCAGCGTCGATATATCGCGCAGATCGTCGGCCGTTCTCAGCTTGCTGGTGGCGTGGCGCTTGAATGCCAGCTCAATTTCGCCGGCGCGTATGCCAATGCCGTTATCGGTCACCCGCAGGATGCGCCGCCCGCCCGCTTCGACTTCGACATGCACCGAGCTGGCGCCGGCGTCAATCGCATTCTCGATCAGTTCTTTGGCCGCTGAGGCCGGGCGTTCGATCGCTTCTCCAGCGGCAATCCGCCCGATCACCTCATCCGGCAACAACTCAATGGCGAAGGCATTGGGACCTTCGCCAGTCCCGTCCTCGCCCGTTCTTTCCGCTACCAGCGGTTCTGCCAGCATCTCCCGCAGCATATCGATGGGCACCGTTCGTCGTCAATCAATAGAGGCATTTCGAGTATAGCAGATTTCTCCCGCCGCCGCCTTCCCGCGCCCGTGGGTGAATATCGAATTCGGTTGAAATCACTCTTCCAGTACTCGTTTATCCACAAAGTTGCCAATGACAAATGAAACTCGGAATCCTTTTTTTCTCGGTGCCCTCGGTGGTGAATAAAGCAGAGCAATGTCCGCTAAAGGGAATATATCCGCGCTGTTTCGCTCAGCCATTGACTCGAACCTTGAACGGATGCCATTTAACCGCTATACTGCTGCTCCATTCGCCACCCTAGCTCAATTGGCAGAGCGATCGCTTCGTAAGCGATAGGTTATGGGTTCAAGTCCCATGGGTGGCTCAACTCCAGACCGCGTCTGGAGGACGATTTTGACAACTGAATAACGAAAAAACGTTGATCGGGAAGAGTAGACATTTCCCTTCACAGCAGAGAATGCGGGTCAAAGGCTGGGAGCCCGCTTGTGAGCATTTGTCGAAGGTCGCCCGGGAGTTGCCCGAAAGAAGGCATCCGCCAGTAGAATCGGGCCGGTTTACGCCCGTCATCGCGTCTCGAGCGCAGTGGACATTTGTTCACTGAAGCAAGGTGGTACCGCGGAAGGCAGCCTTTCGTCCTTGTATGGATGGAAGGCTTTTTTGTTGGAACGACGGGAGGTTTTGCGATGAAAGCCCAGGCTGGAAAAGACATGCCGCGCAATTTTGACTTCGCCGAGGTCGAGCCGCGCCTTTACAACTGGTGGCAAGAGATGGGCTGGTTCAAGCCGGAGCGCGCCCCCGCCGATGCCGAGCCTTATGTCATCAGCATGCCGCCGCCCAACGTCACCGGCAGCCTGCATATCGGGCATGCCCTCTTCACCGCGCTGGAAGACTTGATGATCCGCTATGAGCGCATGCGGGGCAAAGCGGCGCTCTGGCTGCCCGGCACCGATCATGCCGGCATCGCCACCCAGTTGCAAGTCGAGAAGATGCTGCTGGACGAGGGGACCAGCCGCGAGGAAGTCGGCTATGAAGAATTCCTCCATCGCACCTGGCAGTTCAAGGAAGAGCAAGGCGGCGCCATCATCAGCCAGTTGCGGCGGCTCGGCGCCAGTTGCGATTGGGATCGCGAGCGTTTCACCCTGGACGATGGCCTGTCGAACGCCGTCATTCAAGCCTTTATCACGCTCTGGGAACAAGGCCTGGTCTATCGCGGACCCCGCCTGGTGAACTGGAGCCCGGGCTTGCAGACCGCCGTCTCCGACCTCGAAGTGGAATCGAACGAAGAAGAAGTCACGCTTTACTATTTCCGCTACCCGGTCGAGGGCGGCGAGCATCTGCCGGTCGCCACCACGCGCCCGGAGACGATTCTGGGCGATACCGCCGTCGCTGTACACCCGGACGATGAGCGGTATCGCCATCTGATCGGCAAGCGCGCTAATGTGCCGATTCTGGGGCGCGAGATTCCCATCATCGGCGACGATTACGTCGACATGGAATTCGGCACCGGCGCCTTGAAGGTCACGCCGGGTCACGATTTCAGCGATTATGAACTTGCTCAAAGGCACGATCTCGAGCTACTGAACATCCTCAACAAAGACGCCAGCATGAACGCCAATGCGGGCAAATACGCCGGCTTGGATCGTTATGATTGCCGCAAGCGGCTCTGGCGCGATATGGAAGCGGCGGCGCTGACAATCAAGACCGAGCCTTATGTCACGCGCATTCCGCGCAGCCAGCGCGGCGGCGAAGTCGTCGAGCCGATGATGAGCACGCAGTGGTACGTCCGCATCCAGCCGCTGGCGGACAAGGCGATCGCCGCCGTTCGCGATGGGCGCGTCAAAATCGTGCCCGAGCGCTTCGAGAAGGTCTACTTCCACTGGCTGGAAAACATCCAGGACTGGTGCATCAGCCGCCAGCTTTGGTGGGGGCATCGCATCCCGGCTTGGTATCGCGAAAAAGACGGCGACCCCGAAGGCGAGATCTACGTCGGCCGCGATGCGCCGAGCGGCGACGGCTGGGTGATGGAGCAGGATGTGCTCGACACCTGGTTCAGCAGCGGTCTCTGGCCCTTCAGCACACTTGGCTGGCCGCAGGAGACTGACGACCTGGCTCGCTTTTATCCGACGCAGATGATGGAAACCGGTCACGACATCCTCTTCTTTTGGGTGGCGCGCATGATCATGATGGGCTTGTGGTTCACTGATACGCCGCCGTTCCACACGGTGTACCTGCACGGGCTGGTGCGGGCCGAAGGCGGGGTGAAATTCAGCAAAACGCTGGGCAACGCCATCGATCCGCTGACGGTCGTCGACAGGCTGGGGGCCGATCCGCTGCGTTTCACCCTAATCACCAGCGGTACACCGGGCAACGACTGCCACCTTGATGAAACGCGCCTGGATCACAGCTTTCGTTTCATCAATAAGATCTGGCAGATGACTTCTTTCATCAACATGAATCTCGACGGCGAGCTCGAGCTGGGCGCCCCGCCGCTTGATGAACTGGATCTGCCCGCGCGCTGGATTTTGAGCCGGGTAAATCGCCTTATCGAAAATGTCCAGTATCTCTTCGACATCTTTCAGTACGGCGAGGCTGGCAATCAAATCCTGGCTTTCATGTGGGATGAGTTTGCGCCTTTCTACCTGGAGATCAGCAAGGAGGCTCTGTATCAAGGCACTGCCGCGCAGAACTCGGCCGCGCGCCGCGTTCTCGTCTATGCGCAAGACCGCTGCCTGCGCCTGCTGCATCCCTTCATGCCCTTCATGACCGAAGAAGCCTGGTCATTCCTCCCCCACGACGGCGAGGCGCTGATCATCGCTGATTGGCCCCAAGCCGACAGCGCCTTGATAGACGACGAAGCGGAAGCGCACATGGGCGCCTATCTCGAAGTCGTGCGCGAAATACGCAACACGCGCGGAGAATTCAACGTGGAGCCGGGTAAACGCATCCAGGCGATAGCGCGCGAAAACGCCGCCACTGTGGACCTGGCGGCAAACGACCATATTCTCAGGCGGCTCTGCAACGTGGAATCGCTGACGCTGCTGCCGGTTGCGGCCGACGAGCCGGCGAACGCAGCCAGCATCGTCATCGGCGACATATCCATTTTCTTGCCGCTCGAAGGCATGCTCGATATCGCGGCCGAGTGCCATCGGCTTGCGGGAGAAAAGGCGAAGATAGAGGCGCAGCTTAGCCGCACGGCGAAGATGCTGGACAATGCGAATTTTGTCAGCCGCGCCCGCCCCGATGTCGTTCAGCGCGAACGCTACCGGCTGGACGATCTCAAATCGGCTCAAGCGCAGATTGAAGAACGCATCGCCAATTTATGCGATTGACGGACCTGCCAGTGGCGCCATCGCCAGACGCTTGACCACCGCCAGTCGAATCGCGGCGCGCCCTTCGGTTATAATTGGGCTGAGAATCGTCTAGTCTTGGGTATGCCCATTGTCAGAAGCCTTCAAGGTCTGTCCGATTTGCGAGACACGCAATCAGCGTCACGCTGCCATCTGCGCGACCTGTGGAACGACCATCGCCGAGATCGCGCCGCAGGAAGCGCCCAGGGAACGTGACCCCGTTGCGCCGCGCTATGAGTTTCGCCTGGGCGAAACTGACCTCGCCGAAGAATCGCTACGCCGGCCCGGGCGAATCTTGAGCGTGGTTCTCGTCCTGTTTTTTGCGATTGGCCTAGCCGGAATCGCCTTCGCCCTTTACTCGATGCGCATTGGCGATCCGGCCGGCGCCAGCGTCGAGGGCATCCCCACGATGAAGCCGACGCGCATCGCCGGCCCCACGGTTACCTCGGGACCGCCTACCGCGTCTTACACGCCTAGTCCGCGGCCGACCATGCCGCCAACCGATACCTTGACGCCATCCCCATGCGTGCGCAAGGTGGCCGCCGGCGATTCTCTGATCGGCATCATATTGCGTTGCGGCCACCAAAACCTAGAACTCCTGCCCACGGTTATGCAACTCAACGCCATCGCCGATGAGGCCCTGATCCATATCGGGCAGGAGATTGTCGTGCCGCTGCCCAGCCCAACGCTCGACCCGGCCGCTACCGCCACGCCAGCCGACGACGAGGTCAATTCAGCCTCCGCCAGTTCCCTGTCGGAAGGTCTGGCTTTGCTGGCTTTTGATCCCTTGTCGCCGACCTTGACGCCGACGCTGTTGCCCGGGCTGATGTGGCATATCGTGCAGCCGGACGAAAATATGATCCTCATTGCCCTGCTATACGAAACCACCGCCAAGGCGCTCTCGGATCTGAATCCGGAAATCGACTTTTCTCTATGCGATTTTAGCTCCGCTTATGGCGGACCCGAGTGTACGGTACAGTTGTGGCAGAACCAACGGATTCGCGTCCCCGCGCCCACACCGACCATAACTCCGATTCCAACCGCATCCGGCAGCGAAACCCCGACCCCGCTGCCGACCGCCACCTTCAACGCGCCAATCGCGCAAAGCCCGGCGAGCGAGGCTTTCTTCTCTCCCTTGGAACAAGTTACGCTGCGCTGGGTTGCGACCGGTCGTCTGTCGCCGTCGGATGTCTACCAAGTCACGCTGACCGACACGGACACCGGGGCGAGCTACACCGCCGAAACGCGCGAGCTATTCTTCATCGTGCCGGACATACTGCAGCCGCGCGATTCAATCAGCCATCATTATTCCTGGCGCGTCAGCGTCTTGGACACTAACAGCGGCCGCGTCTCGCATGCCTCGCCGGAGCGCAGTTTCGTCTGGCAGGGCGCCGGCCAAACCAGCTCATGATGCCGCGCCTCGCTTTGCTTCTGTTCCTCTTCATTCCTTGGCTGGCGGCCGGCTGCAATATCAGCATGCCCGATGCCCGGCTATCGCCAACGATTGAGATTGAATTGATCGAGACGGCATCTCCGGCGCCAAGCGCGACAAGCACGCTCGCTTCGCCTGCGCCATCCCCGACAGTTGCGCCCGTACAGATAGTGACCCCCGAACCAAGCGCAACCGAGCCGCAAGCGCCGCCTGCGCCCGAGCCAAGCGCCACATCACCCTTCTTCAAATACATTGTGCAAGAAGGAGAAACACTCTTCTACATCATTCAGTTGCCGCAGCACGGCTATTCCTACGAACCGAATGTCGCGGCGACGGTCGTCGCCTTAAATGACAATATACGCGACGCCGATTCGGTCATCGGCGGGATCACGATCTTGATTCCGCGCCCGACCGCAACCGCGACGCCGGCCGGCGCGCAAGCCACCCAGGCGCTATTGGCGACCATCGGCTTGGATGACTCCTCCGGCGCTGTCCTCGATTCCGGCGCGACAGTCGGCTGTCATGATGTCGTCGCCGGCGATTCCATGGTGGCGATCGCGCATACCTACAATACGACGCTGGAAATCCTGAGCGATTTGAACCGCGGCGAAGTGAATTGGTATGGCTGCAACTTCAAGGAACCGGCTGGCGGGCCCGATTGCCGGCCGACGCTCAACATCGGTCAATGCGTGCGCGTCCCCAAGCCGACTCCCACCCCAACCAAGCCGCCGACGCCCACGGGCAATGAGACGGCAACGCCCACCGCAACTAAACTGGCGCCTCGCCTGCTGCACCCGGCTGATGGCGCCATCATCGCGCCTGCCGCGCTCACCCTCCATTGGGTCGGCCTCACCGGCTTGAATCCCGCGGAAGTGTACTTGCTGGAACTCATTGACCAGACCGCCAACACGGCTTTTCGCCAGGTCACCCGCGCCAATTCATTTCGCATTCCGGAAGCATTCCTACCGGCCGACGGGCGGCCCCACCTTTTGCAGTGGCAGGTTACGGTCGCCAGAATGAACGACCTGGGCGAGTACTTTTATGTCGGCGCGCCCGGCGCGGTCAACACCTTTCAATGGCAAAGCCGCTAGGCTCTCAAAGGATGTCGCTGACGGACCGCCCAAGCGCCAGATCAGAAAAGACTAGCGCAACAACAGACTCAGGCGGCTTCCGCGGATTTGGGGACGGATTGATAAGCGGAGAACGCGGGCCGCATCTGTCCGTCCGCGTCTTCCAGGCTGAAGAAGCAAGCCTCTTCATCGCCAACCGAGCAGCCGTTGAGATTGTACAAAAACATAGCCGCCACGTATTCCAGGCTCTGCGCGATTTCGTAGGCTTGCGTCACATAAAGCGCCTGCTCGTCTTCGTTCGTATAACGCAGCCATTCAAAGCCGGTTGACGCTACCGCGAGATTGGCGCCGTCGGTCGTGCCCCAGCCCAACTGCGTCACGATGACAGGCAGTTCGAGGCCGTGCTCCTTCAGCGTCTCATCATAGAAAGCCAAGAGATCGACAAAATACTGCAGAAAAGACTCGTAGTGCGTATCGACGCCCGGCGGCTTGTCACAGCAGCGCAAAGTCGGCGGCGCCGCGGAAGCGCTGAATATCGCGCCAATCGCGTCGCTGACCTCAGCCGCGCCTTCGCTAAGCATGTTGTTCAGGTATGTCACCGTGTCAATCGAATTGTAATTGTCATTGAAGCCCACCGGCGCCAATCCAGCCGCGACCACCAGAGCCTCCTCGTCATGCGCCTTGATCGTTTGGTAGGCGATCGCAAGCAGCGGGACATAATAACGCGCCCCTATCTGTATCTGGTCGGGAATGCCGTAGTCGCCCTCATCGGTCATCTCTTGCGCGCGCGTATAAACCGGCACGGTCCAGAACTTCAAGAGATTGGGCGATTTCCAGATTTCGTAGGCTTCGACTAGGCCGGCGTAGCGAATGACCAAATTCGCCAAGAAACGGGCGAAATCGTCGTAATCCGCCGGCGGACCGGCGTAATCCAGAAATTGGCTGTTCAGCGTCTCGGTATAGGGCTCGCGGCTCCAATCCGGCGCATCGTAAACATTGAGCAAGATCTTCAAGCCGGCCAGTTCCATCGCCGCCACCATTGAATCCAGCGCCGCGTACGAATAAACCATGGGCGCCGTCTCAATCTCGGCCCAGGGCACGTCGATTTTGACCCAGTCGACGCCGAGCTCCAGCGCCCTTTCCGCCAGTTCATTGGCGCGCGCCCCGTCAATAAATGCCTGAAGCCCAAAGCCGAATCCGGGCCGCACCTGAATCGGCGCCGGCGCCGGGATCAGTATCGTTTTGCCGAGAACGATCAGGCTGGGGTCGGCAATGCCATTCAGCGCCTGAATCCGCGCCACCGCTGTCTCGTGCCGCTCCGCCAATTCCTCCAGCGTGTCGCCCCGCCTGATGACATGAACGACGAGCGTTACGCCCGCTAGCTTCGGAACCAGTAAGGACTGGCCGACCCGAATATCACGCGCGTCAGCCAGTCGATTCAGCGCTTGCAGCACGGGCCATTCGACATCGTAGCGCTGCGCGATGCTGTAGAGCGAATCGCCCGTTTGCACGATATAACGTTCCAGGATGCTCTCGTCGATCTTGGGAACGATGATGCTGCGCCCGATGGTTAGATCGGAGCTTCCTCCCAGATCATTAAGACGGCGCAATTGGTCGACGGTGGTATTGTACAGGCGCGACAATTCGTAGAGCGTGTCTCCCGGCTGCACCACGTGAACCGTGACCATGGATTCATCAATGCTCGGGACAGGGACCGTTGAGTCATCGGCTTGGACGACCTCATCCTCAGGACTGATTTCCTCATCCTCAGGGCTGATTTCCTCAGCCTCAGGCCTGCTTTCCTCAGCCTCAGGCCTGCTTTCCTCAGACGCCGGAATCAAGATTGTCTGACCGGCGATAATCGCGCTGGTATCCCCGAGCCCATTGAGACCCCGCAAAATGCCGACGCTGGTGTTGAAGCGTCTGGCTATGCGGTAGAGCGTATCGCCCGGCTGAATTTGATACGCTTCGACCGCGCTGGCTTCGCCCCGCGGTATCAGCAGAACTTCTCCTGCGACAATGTGACCGCCGGCAAGCGAATTCGCCGCCTGCAAGTCCTCGACCGTCGTGTTGAATCGCCGGGCAATTGCCAAGAGCGTATCGCCGCTTTGGATGATGTACGAGTCGTATGCCGCTGGCATTGCCGAATCGGACAAATCAGCGGGCGCATCGGCGGCATCGTCCTGCGCATAAAGCGAAGCGGCAATGGAAAGCAGAATCATGCAACATATAAAGAGAGACCGGCGGCGCATGACCAACTCCTTTGAAATCAGGGAATGGTCGATGCTTGCAGTCTACAGTCATGCGCCGGTTCGCGCCAATTCAAACCGTCCTATTGCCTATTGGCGCCCGTCGTCGCCGAGAACGGCAATGCATCCAGGGTGTAAGCGTCGGTCCCGCCCGCCAGCGTCAAGCGCGCGCCGCTGACCGGGTCATACCAGCCCACGCTAATCTGATATTCCCCATCAGCCAGGTCAGCCGTCGGCAGATAATACACATCGCGATAGACTCGGCCGGCATCCCAGCTTCTTGAATCCAGCCGTCCCTCTTGCGGATACTGATCGTCTTGCGACCAGAGCGCGCTGCCCGCCGCCGGATTGACATCGCCGTAAACATGGACAAATGACTTTAGCGAACGCTCGGTTCGCGAAAGCGGCTTCCAGTAAATCCATAACAGCAGCTCGCCGGTGGGCAGCGGGTCACGCGCCAGCTCATGCCCGAGCAGCGCGACAGCATCGTCAAAATTGGCTATTTCCCGGTCAAACTGCTGCCGAACATTCCATTCCATATACTGCCTGACCGGCAAGCCCCCTGTATCCGTGAGCAAAACTTCCTGCAGGCGCTCGCGCATCCAAGCCACGACCGCGCCGGCATTCGCCCAGCCCGCTTGCTCGCGCGATACCACATAGACGCTGTCGTAGCGGCCCCGCAGCCGCTCCAGCTCCGCCTCGATTTCGCCGACCGGCTGCGCGGAATGCACCGGCAAAGCCATTTCAGGCGCCGCCGCCCGGTAGTAATAGCCAAAAGCCGGGTCCACCGACAGTTGAATGACCAGGTCCGTCTCCGCCACGCGAGCGTTGAGAAAGCGGCCCAATTCGTCCCAAGCTGGCGCGCGGCGGAAAGCCGGGTCGTTGAAATGCGCCTGCAGCGTCGCCAAAGCCAGGACCAACCAGGGCGAGAGCAAAAGCAAAGCGAGCGCGCCCGGGCGCAGCGGGATGAAGCGCTTCAAATGCGCCGCCAGCCCAAAGCCCCCAAGAACGAGCGCAAGGATAAACGCCGGCACAGCCGACAAGACATAGCGCGGATGAAAGAGATTGTAATGCGACGAGACCAAGCCCAGCAGCAGCAGCGGCATCAGCGCAGCGAGAGCGACGAAGCGGAACTGGCGCCTGCACGACCGAAACAGCAGGACGCCGGCGACGGCGAGGACGAGCGAAAGCGCGATGCCGAGCGCGGACATATTGAAGGCGATGGTCGTGCCCAGGACCAGGACGGGCACGAAGCGCGTGAAGTAATCCGTCAGGGAGAAAGCCTGCACCAGGCCGGGATACGAAGTGGCGAAGCCCGGCAGCACTTGAATTAGAACGAATCCAAGGACCAGCAAGCTGCCGATGCCAGCCTGCAGGAGCAGAAGACGCCCCAGAAATCGCCTGTCATGTCGCCGTTCGATGATGGCGAAGCAAGCGAGCGCGATCACCGAAAATGGCTCGGTGTAAATCGTCAAGGTCGTGAAGCAAGCGGCGGCGCCATACAGGAACCAGTCCAGCGCGCGATTGCGATCAATCAGCCGCAGGCCCAACCACAGAGTCAGCGGGCTCATGCCGCCCCAATAACCATAATTGCGGAATTCTTGACTATGCCAGATCTCGAAGGGATGCAGCGCGAACATCAAGGCGGCGACCAAGCCGATGCTTCTCCTGCCCGACAGGCGTATGCCCAGCGCGTACATCGCCGCTACGCCCAGCAGATTGCCCAAGACCGACAGCATGCGCAGCGCAAAGACGGAATCAATCCCGCCGACGAGATGCCGCCAGATGCGCGCCACCGCGTACACCAGCGGCGTATGCGGCTCGCCCTGCGCGATCTGCGTCAGAGACTCCCCCACCGGCAGATCGGCCCAGTAGAGCACGCTGAAGGCTTCATCGCCACGCAGCGGAACCGACTCAAGATGGTGAAGTCTCAGGAAAAAGCCGAGGAGGAGCGCGAGGATCAGCGGAAAATAATGACGAAGCGAAGACATCCGCGCCTAGATGGTCGCCTCTTCAAACGCGTCAATCTGCTTATCGCTCAGCGGCATCAAGCTGGCATTCTTGGTCTTGCCCTCATCGGCGCCGTCGCTCAGTTGACGTTTGGCGTCGCGCATGAAGTCTTTGAGATTGGGGCTCTTCTTCGGGTCGGCATAGAGAACGGGCGTCTCCGGCTCGCTCTCGAAGACGATCTCGGAAGAAGGATCGACGAAAACCACCAGCGGCCTCACCTTGATCTCGGGGTCGATTTCGTCAAGGGCGCGCTGGACGTGGGCGCGCGCGAACTCGGCATCGCGCATCGGCTTGCCCACGCCATCAAAGCGGATCAGCGAGAAAAACTTGCTGATGATATTGCGCCGGCTGATGAACTTGCCGTCACGGAAGGTGAAAGCCTGGTCATGCCAGCGGGTGGCGATGGCGAAAACGCCTTGCGGACAGATCAGCACATGCCGCGCCGGAAAGTGATAATAATTGTAAAGGATGCTCTTGTTGCTGAGCCCCTTCAAGCCATTCTCGATCGCGTTCTCCGGCCGGGGCACGCGCGCCCACATATTGGTCATGCGCACCGAAATCACCGTTAGTATCAGCAGCACCGGCAGCACCGCCGATTGCGCGATCAAGGTCAAGTTGGTCGGCACATCGCCGGTGAAGAGCGAGGCGTTGATCAAGACGAAGCCCAGGATCAAGGCGCCAAAGGTGCCAAAGAAGAGATAATTGGTGATCTTCTTGTTGCGCCGCGCCAGTTTCTTGTTTGTGACAATTCGCATAGAGATCCCTAACCACCAGGGTTTTGACATTGAGCGTGACGCACCAAAGCCCGAGCCGACCGCCCAGCGATAAAGACCCGCGTGCCCCAGATTTTGCGCAGCGCCTCCCATTCATCATAGCTGAATAAGGGATCTAATCGATCTCTCACCGGTCGTGCAATCGTGTCCGGGTCGGTCGTGGCTTCGACCGTTACCCCTAGTGCACTGAGGCCCGGTACACTAGCCTCACCGGGCGCAGTTGAAAGGAATCGAACAGCATCTTCAACTCTCTCGAGCAAGAGGAAGTTTTGTCCGCCCCAACCCATCGTTCTTAAACTGATCCTGCAGTTCGGGGCAGTACCGTCAACAACAAAGAAGGGCCGGCGGGGCCGGTCCACCGGCTCGGGCCCGCATTCATCTTCATCCCAGGGCGGATGCCGCAAGATATACTCCGTGACCCAGATATTGTCCGCTTCATTCGTCTCCGCGACCTGCTGCCCATCGTCCAGCCGCACTTCGATTCGATGCAATTCGTCGACGTAGGCTTCGACGAAGATGGGACCCAGATCGAGCACGCGGCGCACGCCCGGACCAAATTGGTCGGTGTTCACTTGCAAGACATACTTGGTATTCGATACCCCGCTGGCCACATGGAAATCTTCCACCGCGACGCTCACGTGGCCCGAATCCGTCTTGAACCAATTCAAGCCGGTATTGACGATCGGCACGCGCAGCCGCGCCTCGGCTCCGCAATACAAGGGATGGGGGTGCACTTCCGTCCAACCGACCACGAGATTGACGTTCGGCGCCGACTCGGCTGTTCGCTGCACGAAGTATGACAAGTAATTCGCCACCGAAACTTCCGCGCAGACCTCGTCGCCGATGCGCACGGTCGGCAAGATATACCAGCGCTCGCCCGCCGTCTCCGACTCGCGCACCTCGGCGATGACGGCGCGGTCCAGATCGCCCGGCGCGATGCGCATGCAATGGGTGACGCGGACCGGCAATTGGCTGGTTCGCCCGGGGACGACTTGGTCGTCGGTCAAGAATGTCGATAGCTTGTAGAGTTGGCCGCGGCGGTCCGCTTCCAAAATCTGGTCGGGCGGATTGGCGATCCGGTGCGGCGTCTCATAGGTGTCGGCGTGCCGACAATATAGCGGAAATGACAGCCCGGTCGAAATGGAGTTGTCCGCCGGATCATACGATAGATTGAGGCAATCCTCGTAACCGCGCATCAGCGAAGTGTCCTGCGCCGAGCTGGTCGCCATCTGTTCGGTGAGCGGGAAGGCGGCGGCTGTCTCTTCATAAGTGGGCGTCCGCGTCTCCGCTGTGATGCGCGCGATGCCATCCATCGCGATCTCGACCGGCGCCGTCCCATCGCCGGGGCCGAGCACAGCGGCGTTCGCCAGCGAGTTCAAGTCAAAAGTCCCGGCCGGCGTCCAAGCCCAATAGGTCAATATGGACGAGCCGGATTGGTCCGCGTGAAAGCGGAAATCAACCGGCAGATAGAAGCCCACCCATATCACCGGCTCGGTGATGATCGCCGCGCGATCCAGCAGGATGCGATTGAGGCCCGTCCGACCCAGCGACACCGATTGCCGATGCACCAGCGTCGCGTCGATTGGCGAGCCGCCATTGGCGTCCTGATAAACCACCATGTCAACGACGCTGCCCGGCACCGGCGCTTCCACCGAAATGCTGATCGCATCCAGCGCCGTCGGCAGCTCCATCCCCAGCGGCGTCAAATCAAAGCCATTGATGACCAGCGACGGTTCGTCCTTGATGAAAAAGACGGCGTTCTCCGAGCCGCGGTTCAGGGTCAAGTACACATCGCCGGCGGTCGCCGGAAGCGTCGCCGCCGCGAATGCAATAAACAGTAGAACTGTTAACAAAGTAGATCTGTTGAGCAATTTACGCGTCATTGGGTTCACCTCAATCAGCGAGCGGCGATTCCAATCGCTATTTTAGGTTCGATTCAAGAATTGGTCAAGCAAGCCTGGCGGCGCTTATTGTCGACTCTCAAGTCATGAATCTCGGAAGATCAAAGATTGACACATGGAAGCTCATGGAATATTTGTAGACACACTCGCGACTATGCCGCCGCCCATGCAAAATACCTTGCGTGTTGTTGAGCAGACGGAATACTGTGGGCGAGTCACCGCCGGCGGTCAGTGTCTACGCGACCTCGCCCCTACGGATCTTAATCAAAGCGCAAACGTGTAGGGGCGTTTGAACCGCAGTGTCTACGCGCGGCGCTGTAACGCCCTCTTGCAAGGTGCAACGTAAACAGGAGCAGTGGGCGAGCCACCGACTCGCCCATACATGCTTTAGACTGAATTGCGGATTACATTCCAGTGGCGGTCATGCTCATATGTCGCTGGGATCTTCGTCTGCGCCGTCTGAGGCGACAAACCCGGCACCCGCTTCAAATGCGAATGTTTCCGCGAGCACAAGCGCTTCAAGCTGGCGAATGGGACTGGCTTAAGCGGCGCTTCAGGAATATAATGTTCTCGTTCTGCGAGAAGTGGATGAGTGGAAATGCCGGAGTTTGTTCTCGTATTCGCGATCCTGGCTTTGGTCCTGGGCGGCTATTGGGCGCTGATCATCTTCCCCAAACAGCGCGCCTTCCAGCACAAGCAGAAGGTCGTGCGTTCCCTGCACGTTGGCGACGAGATCGTCACCTATGGCGGCATCGTCGGCAAGATTATCGATATCGATGTCGACCGAGGCGTCTCGCATATCGAGATCGCCGACGGCGTCCGGATCAAGCTGCTGACGGCGGCGCTGCAGCAGGTCTATGATCCCGACGAACTGGCCTACAACGCCAAGCTCGGCGCCAAGACGCCGGGCAGCGAGCAGACTTCAGCTTGATAAAATCTTCCGCCGACGGAAGGCGATAGCAATGAGCAGCCACGCTCGATGGCTCATCTTCATAGTTTTGCTGAGCGCCTTCTGCATCTGGGTGGCGACGCCGCCGGCCTTCAAAGGCGTGCAAACCGAAGCCTGCGCCGCCGCCGCCGACAGCGCCAATCTCAAATGCAGCGAAAACCTCCAGCTTGACATCAACGGCGATGGCGAATACGAATTCGTCCTGAATATCACCCAAAGCTTGGGGCTGGACCTCGTCGGCGGCTTGCGCGTATTGCTGCAAGCCGATACGGCGATAGACAACTTCACGCTGGAAGACCTGAGCGAAACCGCCAATAACGTCGCCCGCCGCGTGAACGCCCTGGGATTGACCGAAGCCACCGTGCAGGTGCAAGGCCGCGACCGCATCCTGGTTGAGCTGCCCGGCGTGCGCGACCCGGCGCAAGCGGTCGCGACTATCCAGCGAACCGCTCTGCTGGAATTTGTAGACTTCGGCGGATTGCGCAATCAAGTCATTGATCTCGTCGGTCGCGAGATTGTGACCGACGAGCAAGTTTCATTGCGCCAGAATGCGGCGCTGGCGCAAGGTGAAACGGATCCGCTAGCTGATCGGCGGGCGCACCCGGTGACGGGCTTGCCCTTCCGCACGGTGATGACCGGCGCCGGCTTGCAAGCGGCCAGCGCCGTGCTTTCGCCGCCACAAGGCACCGGCAGCCCCGAATGGATGATCAATTTCGAAGTCAAAGAAGATTTCCAGGATATCTTCGGCAGCTTCACGCGCGATCGCATCGGCGAGCCAATGGCGATCGTCCTGGATGGCGAAGTGCTGTCGGCGCCGATCATTCAAGCGCAGCTCTCCTCCGGCGGCGTCATCACAGGTCAATTCACTGAAGACGAAGCAAATACCCTGGCGCTGCAATTGCGCTCCGGCGCGCTGCCGATCCCGCTGCGCATCGAAAGCACCCAGGAAGTGGGCGCCACGCTGGGCCAAGAATCGGTGCGGCTGAGCGTACAGGCCGGCGTCGTCGGCGTCATCGTCGTCCTGGCTTTCATGCTGATCTATTATCGCTTGCCCGGCTTCGCCGCCGATCTGGCGCTGGTCGTCTTCATCTTTCTCAACATCGCTGTCTTCAAGCTGCTGCCGGTCACGCTGACCTTGCCCGCCATCACCGGTTTTCTGATATCAATCGGCACCGCTGTCGATGGCAACATTCTCATCTTTGAGCGCATCAAGGAAGAATTGCGCGCCGGCCTGCCGCTCGATGACGCGCTGAAAGCCGGCTTCGACCGCGCCTGGACTTCCATCCGCGATTCCAATCTGTCCACCATCATCATCTGCGGCATTCTATTCATGTTCGGGCAGACGCCCGGCGCCAGCATCGTCGCCGGCTTCGCCGTGACTCTGGCGATTGGGCTGGTGCTGAATCTGTTCACCGCCGTGATCGTCACGCGCACTTTCTTGTACATTCTGGTCGGCCTCTTCCGCGGTTCCATTGAGAACAACCGCGCGATCCTGGGCGCATGAGGTTGACCAGCCATGTTTAGCATCGTTCAGAAACGCCGCTGGTTCTTCATCCTTTCCGCGCTGATCATCGTGCCCGGTCTCGTGATCATGATCTACTCGACGCTGACGACCGGCGCCCCCTTTCGCCTGAGCATCGACTTCCTCGGCGGCAGCATCTACGAGCTCAAGTTTGACCAGGGCGGCGCCAGCGAAGATGGCATCCGCCGCGTCTTCAACGCCGTCGGCGACGACAATGTGATCATTCAGCAGATCGGTGGGCGCGAGGACTTCCGTTGGTCGGTGCGCGCCAGTTTCCACGATGTCAGCGTCACCGAGGACATCCTCGCGCGTTTATCGGCCTTGGCGCCGCTCAATCGCGACAGCTTCCGCGTTGAGACGGTTTCCGCCACTATCGGCCAGGAGGTGACGCGGTCGGCGCTGGCTGCGGTAGCCGTCGGCGCGCTGGTCATCACGGGCTTCATCGTGATTGCTTTCCGGCAGGTGCCCAACGCGATCCGCTATGGCGTCTGCGCCATCGCCGCAATGATCCACGACATTCTGGTGGTGATGGGCGTCATGTCTCTCCTTGGGCTGCTGCTCGGCTGGGAGATTGACGCGCTCTTCCTGACCGCCGTCCTGACGGTGGTCGGCTTCTCGGTGCAAGATTCGATTGTCGTCTTCGACCGCATCCGCGAAAACATCCCGAAGCACCTGGGCGAGCCTTATGAATCGATCGTCAACCGCAGCATCTGGGAGACGATCCACCGCTCGCTGGCCACTCAATTGAACGCCTTCTTCATCATGATTGCGATTCTGCTCTTCGGCGGCGAAACCGTGAAACAGTTCATTGCCATCTTGTTCATTGGGCTGCTGTCGGGAACCTATTCCTCAATCTTCACCGCCGTGCCGCTCTTGGTGGCCTGGGAAAAAGGCGAACTTCCCTTCCTCGGCCGCCGCCGGCAGACTGATTCCGCGGAAGATGTGGAAGAGCCGGTCTAGCGTTTGACTAATGTCGAAAATGCCGCGTGCCGGTGAATATCATGGCCATGTCGAAGTAGTCGGCCGCCTCGATCACCTGAGTATCTCGAATCGAACCGCCGGGCTGGATGACGCTGGTGACGCCGGCTCGGGCCGCGGTCTCGATGCTGTCGGGGAAGGGGAAAAAGGCGTCGGATGCCATCGCGGCATTCACCGTCTCCCCTTCCCCCTTCTGGATGGCGAGCTCCGCCGCGTCAACCCGGCTAGGCAAGCCGCCGCCGATTCCCACCGTGCGCTTGCCTTGCGCCAGCACGATTGCGTTGGACTTCACGTGCTGAACCGCCTTCCAGGCGAACAAGAGCGACTCCATCTCTTCGTCGGTTGGCAGGCGCCTTGTCACCATTTTCATGCGCGCTTCCGGCGGATCGCCGATATCCGATCGCTGCAATAGCAGACCGTTTGTCACGCTGCGGAACTCGTAGCCTCCGCCGGTGAATGGACGCGGCATTTGCAGAATCCGGCAATTCTTGCGGCTCGCCTGCAATTGCTTGACCACCTCAAAGGCGAAGCTCGGCGCTATGATCGCTTCTATGAACATTGAGCCCAAAGCATCCACGAATTCGGATTGCACCGCGCGATTGGCCGCGATGATGCCGCCGAAAGCCGATTTCGAGTCCGACGCCAGCGCCAGCGGAAAGGCGTCCGTCACCGTGGCCGCGCTCGCGATGCCGGTTGGATTGAGATGCTTGACGATGACGACGGTCGGTTCTTCAAAGCCGCTGACCGCGCGCCAAGCGGCGTCGACATCCAGGATATTGTTGTAAGAGAGCTGTCTGCCCGCCAACTGATCGGCGCCCAGAGGCGTCTGTTCGTCACTCCGCGCATAGTAGGCGGCCGATTGATGCGGATTCTCGCCGTAGCGCAATTCATGACTGCGCTGCAGGCCGATTGAGATCAGCTCCGGCACTTCGCCGTCGGCCGGCTCTGCTACATCTGATTCGCTTAGATAGGCGTGGATCGCTTCGTCGTAATCACGGCTATGCGCAAAAGCCTTGACCGCCAATTCTCGACGCTGCGCCAAACTGGTATTGCCTTCAGCCTTCAATGCGACCAGCACGCTCGAATAATCCAGCGGGTCGCAGAGCACCGTCACGCGGGAGAAATTCTTCGCCGCCGCGCGCAGCATCGTCACGCCGCCGATGTCGATCTGCTCAATCGCCGCTTCGACTGACGCGTCCGGATCCCGAATCGTCTCGCTGAAGGGATACAAGTTGCAGACGACCAGGCTGATGGGCGCGATACCGTGCGCGGCCAATTCAGCGAAGTCATCGCTTGTGTCGCGCGCCAGAATGCCGCTGTGGATCGCCGGATGCAATGTCTTGACCCGCCCGCCCAGCATTTCTCCTTGCCCGGTGACGCGCTCGACTTTGGTAATCGGGATGCCGGCATCGGACAAGGTCTGGCCCGTGCCGCCGCTGGCGACGATCTCCCAGCCTAGCCCAACCAACTCCCGGGCAAAGCCGATGATGCCTTGCTTGCTCGACACACTGAACAGCGCTCTCGGCATAGACACAACCTTCAGTTCTTAGCTATGCGCAACAACAAACCAATTATACTGTTTAGGCCTGAGAGGGCATAGGGACTTAGCGCGCTAGTCTTCCAGCGGGATGATCGCGTCTGGCAAAATGTAAACGTTAAGCTTCTCGCCGACATTCACCGGCAGTTCGCGAACGGAAAACGACAGACGCGGGCCGAAATCGGTCGTTGCGGTCAAATCGTAACTCTCGCCGCGAAAAACGGCGGTTTCCAGCGTGACCTCTGTCGGTGTCGTATCATCAGTCCTGCCACTTTCAAGGCGAATGCCCGAAGGATGAATCAGTATTGTAGAGCCGGTGCCCCTGCTCCCGTCGCCTGCATGGCCAAGCAGACTCGTTAATCGCCCGTCACCGGTTGTAAACACGTTGTGCAAGCCCAGGAAACGCGCGACAAAGGCGCAAGCGGGCCGCCGGTAAACCTGGCGCGGACTGCCATGCTGCCGCACACTTCCGATATTCATCACCGCAATGCGGTCGGCGACGGCGTAAGCCTCGCGATGGTCATGGGTGACGTAAATCGCGCTCAATCCAGCGCTCTTAATGATCTGACGCAGCTCGAGCGCCAGTTGATCGCGCAACTGCGCATCCAGGGAGCCAAGCGGTTCGTCGAGCATTAGCAGGCGCGGATTCGGCGCCAGACTGCGCGCCAGCGCTACCCGCTGCTTTTGGCCGCCGGAGAGCGATGCCACATCGCGCTTGTCAAAGCCTTCCAAGCCGACGCGCTGAAGAAGCCGCTGTACTTTCTCGCCAATCTCCTCGCGATTGAAGCCGAGTCGCTTCAAGCCATAAGCGATGTTGTCCGCGGTAGCCAGATGCGGGAATAGCGCAAAGTCTTGAAACATCAAGCCGAATCCGCGCCGATGAACCGGAACCGCCCCTATGTCTTCGCGATCGAAGATGACGGCGCCATCATAGTCGGTCTCCAAACCGGCGATAATACGCAACAGTGTCGTCTTGCCGCAGCCGCTGGGACCAAGCAGGCACAGGATTTCGCCCGGTTCAAGGTCCAGCGACACGTCACGAAGCGAAACGATGTCGCCATAGGCGTGCGAAACGCGCTCCAATTGAAGCATCAGAATTCGCCGACGCCGGCGATCCGCAGCCGCTCGATGATCACGAAGCCACAAGCGCAGACCAGCATCAAAATGACGCTCATCGCCAGTGACTGTCGGTACGAGGCAAAGCCCGGATCGCCCAGCAAACGGTAAATCACCACCGGGATCGTCACGGATTCACGCTGCGCGACGAATAGCGACGCGCCGAACTCGCCCATGCTGACCGTGAATGCGAAGACTGCGCCAACCGCAATGCCCCGCCCCAATAGCGGCAGGTCAATGGTAAGCAGGGTGTCGATGGGCTTCGCGCCGAGGGTCTGCGCCGCCTCCCGCAATGATGGCGGTATCGCCCGCAAGCTGGGCAAAACGCTGCGGATCACGAAGGGCAGCGCGACCAGGGTATGCGAGACGGGAATGATCAACCAGGACGCGCGCAGATTCAAAGGCGGTTCGTCCAGCGCGATGATGAAACCGAAGCCCAAGGTGACCGCGCTCGTCGCCAGCGGCAGCATGAACAGCGGATCCAGCAGCCGCGACAGCCGTCCCCGGCGCTCGATCATGTAGGAGGCGATCAGACCCAGGCATAAGGCAGTGAACATGGTGATCAACGCGAAACGCAGGGAATTGAATACCGCCTCGATCGGAGCGATAAACAGCAGTGAACCACGAGACTTTTCTGCCAAGCTGGCGAAATTGGCGAAGTCCAACTGACCAGCGACCAGGACCGAGCGCATGACAAGCGCAAGCAATGGCGAAAATAGCAGAATAGCAATCAGAGCGACGCAAATGCCAAGGCACAGCCGCTCCAGGGCCCTTCGAGGTCGTTTCGCGACGGAAGCGCTGCTGGCAAGCGCGAGCTGCAGTTTCTTCTGTGTGGACGTGTAGATCATCATCATGAACAGCATGCTCAAAATCTGCACCAGCGACAGCGCCGCCGCAAGTGGCAGATTGAACATATTCACCGCCTGGTAGTAAATCTGCACCTCCAGCGTGGCGAAGCGGATACCGCCCAGAATCAGAATCACGCCGAAGCTGGTAAAGGAAAAGATGAACACTAGCAGGCCAGCCGAAAGCATGGCTGGGCGAATCAGTGGCAGACGGATGTCGCGCCAGAGCGACAATTCATCCGCCCCCAGGCAGCGAGCCGCCTCTTCGACGCTGGAACCCAGCGACGACCAGTAGCTCGTCATGATGCGCAGCGCCACTGCAATGTTGTAAAAGACGTGCGCAATGATGATCATCGCCAGGCTGCGCTCGAGTTGAATCGGCTGGTACTCCAGCGAATACAATGCCATCAGCAGATCGTTCAGCAAGCCGTTTTTGCCTAGCAAAGTTGCGAAAGCCAGCGCGACCACAACGGTCGGCAAGACAAAAGGCAGCGTCGCCAGCGAAAGCAGAAGCGACTTGCCGCGGAATTGATAGCGCGCAAAAACGAAAGCGCAGGGCGTGGCCAACAGAAGCGTGACGGCGGTCGAAAGCGCCGCTTGATAGACGGTGAAAAGGAGCGTCCCGATGTAATAGTCGCTTGACAGCAGCCGCACGAAAGCAGACAAATCTACTAGACCACCGGGACGCAGGCTGACATCAAAAATCGACAGCAGCGGATAAACGTAAAAGATCCCGAGAAACGCCAGCGGGAGCAAAAATACGATGATCCAAAGCTCGCGCGCGCGCCGCCTCAACGCAGCATGACCTCCATCCAGGCTTGAATCCAGTCTTCGCGATTCGCTTCTATATCAGCCGGTTCCACCAAGGCTGGATTCTCAGGAATCAAAGCATGCTCGGCGAACACCGGCGGCAGCATGATATCCTCCCGCACCGGGAAGACAAACATATTGAGCGGCAACTCTTCCTGGAAAGCCGGGCTCAGCATAAAATCGACGAACTGACGAGCCGCCCCTTCGTTAGCCGCCCCAGCCAATATGCCGACGTATTCAACCTGCCGGAAGCACATATTGTCGCCGACGATTGCGCCGGTGATCGCGCCGGCAGCAGGATCTTCACTGTAGTAAACTTCCGCCGGCGGACTGCTGGCGTAGCTGACTACCATGGGTCGCGAACCCGACTCGCGGCCTGTCACCATGAACTCGCCGTAGTAGGCATCGGTCCAGCCATCGACGACAAGCAGATCGTTCTCAGCCAGATCCTGCCAGTAGTCCAGATAGTTGTAATCGCCATCGGCGCCGAATTCAGCGATGGTCGCCAGCAGAAACGCCAGCCCGGGTGAAGACGTCGCCGGGTTTTCCGCCACCAGCAATCCACGATAATCCTCTTTGGTCAAGTCGCTCAAGCTACCTGGCAGGTCGAGCTCGTTTTCTTCAAAATAGGCGATGTCATAATTGAGACAGACATCGCCAAAATCGATTGGCGTCACGCGGTAGCTATCGTCGGGGATGAAACCCTCGCGAACAAATTCGAGCGCCGGCGATGCATAGGGCGCGAATATCTCGGCAGCCAGCGCCCGGCTCAAGAAAGTATTGTCCACGCCGTAGAGCAGATCGCCGAGCGGATTATTCTTGCTCAAGATCGCCTGATTCACCATCTGGCCCGCGTCGCCCGAGCGCAGGATTTCGACCGATACGCCGCTGTCGGCTTCGAATGCCGCCAGCACTTCTTCGGTCATAGCGAAGCTGTCATGTGTCAAAACAACCAGCCTGTTCGCCTCTTGAGCGAAGACAGGGCAGACAGCTACAGTGACCAGCAAAAGAGTTGAGATTGCGCGCAAAAGCATAACCAGCTCCTATCGTCTTATTTGGACAGACGACCATCATGACGCATCCGCGAGAAGGACGCGCCATGACTTTACACTTGCCTGAGACTGAAGAAGCTGGATTCCGCTTAAGCAGAAGCCACCCCTGTCGGGGTGTGTACAGGGGTGGCTAAAACAAGGGTGCTGCAGACATCCCTACGCCAGCATTACCTGGATCAGGTTTGTGGGTCGGCATGATGACCACGCCCTCTCAGCCCGCTCGCGCGAGCTCCCCAAGTCTCGACATATGGTCGTTGCACACCATTATACTGTGCAAATACCTTCATCGCAACAATTTGCTTTCAGGACTGCAGAAGACGCGCCAAGAACTCTTCAAATCGACCGCCATGGCAGGCTTCGGTATACTCAAGAATTGTCCCGCCGGCCAAGGGGTACAGGGGATAGCAGCTGCTCGGCGCGGCGCCGCCCGGCACTGCCACCACCATATCGCAGCCGGGGCGCGGGATGATGACGCCGTCCGTCGACCGCTCCAACTGCTCAACGACGCGCTCGACCGTGGCGATGACCGTATCCGCGACATATACGAGTTCCAGGTCGATTCCCAGATTGTTGTTGATCAGCACATTACCCTGGCGATCGCCCGCCAGCCCGTGAATGACGGCTACATCGCAAGGGATCGCCGGAAAAGCCACCAACTCGTCGCCGCTGTAGGGATCAAGCACTGTCTTGACATCCGGGCGCAGCGCTGGCAAATCGGTGCCCAGCCAGGCGGTCGAAGGCAGAAAGCCGACGCCAGCGATTTGAGCGCGAATCCCCATCACGATGCTCGCTTCCGTCTCCTCGACAACCTCAAGCCGCTGCGACTGAACGAATTGCGTGAACATCGGCGCCAGGCCAAATGCCTCCAATCCGAAGTAGGCGGACCGCACTCGCTTGACAATACCAGCGCCGACCAGCAGATCCGATTCCATCCCGCCGGTGAAGCTCAGCAGAGTCAAATCCATTGGCAGCCGGCGACGCGCAAGCAGCGCTTTCACAAAACCGATCGGCCGGCGATAAAGGGTCATCCCGCCCAGCGCCAGGGTATCGCCGTTTTTCACGACCGCCGCCGCTTCTTCCAGCGGAACATAGTTGTCATTCACGCTCAATTGGTCCCGTTCCCAGGGTCCGTCGGGCTCATTCGTTGTGGATCAACCGCTGCGCCAGCAAGCGATGGCTGTTCCGGTACGACCCGCTATTCGCCTATACTATATCGATAGGGAGACATCTGCACCTATAGGAGTCGTTTGATGAAAGGCTTGCCTTCGATTCGGCGTCACTCGCGCATTGGCGGATCTTTGATAGTCATCCTGGTAGTTTTCGTCATCGGTTTCGCCGCTGGCAGCTTGTCGCAATCCCACACTGACGCGCAAGAGGGCGCGGCGCCCAATGATACCGAGCGGGCATTCGAGCCACTTTGGGATGCCGTCTCCATCATTGAATCACGCTATGTGGACCCGGTCGACGTAGATACGCTTGTGGACGGCGCGATCAGAGGCATGGTCGATGCGCTGGGCGACGCCCATAGCGGTTATATTCGCCCGGACTTTTGCCCGCGCAGCCGTGACTTTTCCGGCAGATTCTCCGGCATCGGCGTGACCATCAAGACCGACGAAACAACGAACCGGATTGAAGTTGCAACTGTCATTCCCAATACGCCGGCGGAGAAAGTCGGCCTGCTGCCCGGCGATATCTTTCACGAAGTCGACGGCCAACGGGTATCGGGCTTTTCCCAAGCGGAGCTGTCGGCGATTGTCCCCGGGCCGCCTGGGACCACGGTGATAATTGTCTTTGAGCGCGGAGATGAATTCATCAGCTTCGAAATCGTGCGTGATAGCTTTGAGTTGCCAAATGTGTCTTACGAAATTATCGGCGAGAATTTCGCCTATATTGCGATGCTGGACTTTCACGACCTCTCGCGATCGCAACTGGATGCGGCTTTGGGCGCCGTCGACATACACAATACTGGCGGGCTGATATTCGACATTCGCAATAATCCGGGCGGAACTTTGGCCAGCGCCATTGAAGTCGGCAGCGCCTTCATCGAAGACGGCGTCCTGCTGCGGCAAGTATCGCGCGAACAAAATGAGGAGGTCACCCGCGCCAGCGGCGAATACCTTGGTATCGACGTGCCGATTGTCGTCCTGGTAGACGAAACCAGCGCGAGCGCCGCGGAAGTGATCGCCGGCGCCATGCAAGACCATGGCGTCGCCACCATCATCGGCGAGACGACCTTCGGCAAAGGCACGGTGCAGACTTTGCCCGATCTCTCAAACGGCGGCTGCCTGCGCCTCACCATACAGCGTTGGCTGACGCCTGATGGTCACTGGATCCACAAACAGGGCATCACACCGGATATCACCGTCGAGGAGTATCGGGCTGAGCGGGTCGACGGCCGCGCTGCGGACCCGCAACTGGCGGCCGCGATTGAGTTTCTCGAATCCCAGCGCGACTAGAAGGCGCCGTTATCGTATACCCGTTATGTGGCACTCATCTGTCAGTCGGTTCGCGCTAGGCAGAGCCCCTGTCAGGTGATACAATTCAGGTGTTGCGTTCTTGAAGATTCGCGGGGAGCGGCGTCATGGCGGTTGCCTTACAGATAACATCAATCGTTTTATCAATCGCGCTTATCATCTTGATTCTGTTGCAAGTCAAGGGTGGCGCGCTGGGCAGTCTGCTCGGCGGCGACGCTGGCGGCGGCATCGCGCGCACCCGCCGCGGACTGGAAAAGACGCTATTCCGCATCACCATCTTTCTTTCGATCGCCTTTCTTGGCATCGCCCTGTTCGCGGTGGCCACGCCGGGCTGAGCCAAGCGGCCGTCTCACTAACGCAGAACCCAGTCGATGATTTCCGGACGCTCTGTCACCTTAACAGGGCGCTTTATTGGGTTTGAGTAACTCTACATGTTTCGCGGATTCCGCTGGCAATTGATCTTGTTGATTTTGGCAATCGTCGTGTTTATGACGAGCGCCATGTTTCGCCTCAGCCGGCAGCGCAGCCAACAGCAGCCGGAGGCGCCGACGCCCACTGCTGAATCTTCCCTTCCGGCGACGACCGAAGCGACCGCGGCGCCGCGCCCGGAAGCTGGCGCGACAGCCTCCCTGGAAACCGCCGCGGGACTCCCAACCGAGCTGCCTGCCGCGTACCGCGAAGGCTTGCTTGGTACAGTCCGCCGCTTGAATCCGCTATTCGCCCATTTGAATCCGGTCGATCGCGACATTTCCAGTCTCATCTTCGAGGGGCTTTTCGCCACCAATGAATATGGCGAGGTCGTCCCCCGGCTAGCCGAGCAGCTTGTCATATCCGCCGACGGCATCGCCTACGTCGTCAGATTGCGCGACGACATCCGCTGGCAAGACGGCACGGCATTCAGCGCCGATGATGTCGTCTATACGATGTCGCTGTTGAGCAATCCCGAATACGCCGACGTCTCGCCGGACGGGGCCTTCTGGGCCACGGTCGAGACGCAGAAGCTCAGCGATTATCTGTTGCGCTTCCGCCTGGCGCAGCCACTGAGCAGCTTTCCCCATCTGTTGACGATCGGCATTCTGCCGGAACATGCGCTGCGCGGCACATCAGTGTCTCAGTTGGCGCAGCATCCCTTCAACCTCTCGCCGATTGGGACTGGTCCCTTTCAGCTGGTTGCCTTGCAGCTGGGCGCCGAGGAAGCCATCAGCACGGTGGAATTGGCGCGCTCGCCCGTATTCATGGAAAGACCGGAACCACAGGGAAGTTACTCGCTCGCCCGATTGAGCTTTCATATCTATCCGATGGCGGAGGCGGCGCTGGCTGCATACCGAGCTGGCGCGATCAACGCGCTCGCCAATATCGCCCCGCGCGACCAACTGCTCGCCTTGCCCGGAAGTCAAATCTACACGCAGGTCGCCCCCTCGACTGTCATGCTCATCTTCAATTGGAAGGAAACCCACTTCGTCGAGCGCCGCCTGCGACAGGCGCTGTCGCTAAGCCTGGATGCGCCCGAATTGATCGCAAGACGCCTGGGCGCGACGGTCGCCTATGCCGATAGTCCCTACACACCCGGCTCTTCTATCTACCTGCCCCATCCCTTCTGGCATAGCCACGACATCGGGCAGGCGCGCGCGCTTTTGGAGGCGGCCGGCATCTTCCCAGCCGGCGATGGCGCAGGCGACAATGAAGCGGAATCGGGAGAGCCTGACTCAGCGGCGGCTCGCTTCAGCTTGCTGATAGAAGACAAGTTGCCACTGCGAAATCTGGCGCATGACATCGAGACTCAGTGGCGTCAGCTCGGCCTGGAACTTGAAATTGAGGCCGTCGGCGCAGACGAGTTCGCGAATCGGCTCGCAACTGGGCGCTTCGAGACGGCAATTGTCGAGCTGCCGGTCGGCGGGGATTTCGATCTGTATCGCTATTGGCATCCGACGCAATATGGCAGCGGGCAGAATTACGGCGCCGCCTCTGACCACGAAGTGGCCGAACTCATCGAGAAGTCGCGCCGCGAAATCTACGGCAACCGCCGCGCCGCTCTCTATCAGCAGCTGCAAGACGCCTTTGCCGAGGGGGCGATCGCGATTCCGCTCTATTATCCGCTTTTTACTTACGTGGTCAGCGAACAGATCGAGGGCCTTCAATTGGGTTTTCTGGCTTCGGCGGCCGATCGCTTCCGCGGGATCGGCGACTGGCGAATTTCCGCCCCCGCCAGCTAGCCCGACGTTTCGCGCCGGAGAATCTCCCGCAGCAATGCCTTGCGCGCCGCGCCGCCCAAGGTTTCAAGTTTCCTCGTATCCAAGGGATCAATTTCATCGCGAAGCAGGCGCAGGTCCTCTTCGTCGGGGGGACTCGTCTCGTCCAGGCCATCAGCGACATCCAGCTCGAAGCCCGTCTTGCCCTGGATACGATCCAACTCGACGCCCGGGTGAATGCTGGTGAGGCGCATCCTGCCATCCGCCCAATCAAACTGACCCAGATCCGTAATCAAGTAACGCGGTCCGCCGCCGCGAATGCGTCCCGGCACATGCCCCATCCCGCTGATGAAGTCGATCTTGCGCGCAAAGGTCAGGCGCGAATGGCGCGGCACGTACAGGTAGGTATGATCATAATTCGGCGTGACATCAGGGATGCCGCCGCTGCCGGGCAAGCGCATGCGCGGCTTATGGTAGTTCTTACCGAAGGCGATATTATTCAAGTTTCCCCGCTGATCCACTTGCGCCGGCCGGAAGAATTCCTTGGGCTGGAACTTGGGCAAGATCTCGGCGGCGCCAGCGGCGAATCCCAGGTGAATCAGGCCCTTGCCCACCCAGAGCGACTCGATATCGGAGACGCCCAGCGGACCCCAATCTTGCACCAGCGCTTGTCCGATCGCAGAGGTGAAGCGGGCGCTCGGCGCATGGCGGATTTTCCCCAATATCAGACCAGCGGCGACCAGCGGCGTGTTGATGCCTTGCGCCCAAACATCGCCGTCCCGCACCTGCCTCGCGATGCAAACGCAGATTAGCTCGTCGATGGAGTAATCGCTTGGAAGCGGCAATGCCCTAGCCACCGCCGTCGCCGTTCGCGCGGATCAGACGTACAAACCGACGCTTGCCCACCTGCAGCACCGCCGGCAGCATCTCCAACTTGACCGAGGCCTGCAGGCTGTCCACCTTGGCATCGTTCAGCCGGACGCCGCTCTGCTGGATCAAGCGCCGAGCCTCGCCGCGGCTGCCCACCATCTTGAGCCGCACCAGAATGTCGCGAATTTCTTCGTCGGCTTTTAACTCCGCTTCCGCGATGTCTTCCGGCACACCAGCGCCGCCGCGAAAAACTTCGTCCCAACGCGCCTGAGCCGCGTCTGCATCGGCCGGGCTATGGAAGATCCCCACGATTTCGCGCGCCAGCCTCATTTTGGTCTCATTTGGATGCGCCGCGCCCGAGCGCAAATCCGCCTCCAGCGCCGCCACCTGCGCCGGCGTCCAGCCCAGAATCAGCTTGTAGAAAACGCCCATCGCCTTGTCCGGCAGGCTCATCACCTTGCCGAACATATCCCAGGGCTCGGATAGCAGGGGAATATGATTGCCCAGGCTCTTGGACATCTTGACTTCGCCATCGGTGCCGGGCAGGCTCTCGCCCATGATGATGGCGATCTGCGGCTTTTGACCCAAGCCGGTTTGCAATTTGCGCCCGGCGACCAGGATATTGAAGAGTTGATCCTGCCCGCCGACCTGAACATCGGCTTCCTGCGCCACCGCGTCATAAGCCTGCATCAGCGCATAAAAGAACTCATGCAGGTAGATTGCCTTTTCGTCTTCAATGCGCTTGGCGAAATTCTCCCGCGCCATGAACTGCTGCACGGTGAAGTGGCTGGCCAAGCGAATGATGTCGGCGAAATCAAGCGGCGCCAGCCATTCATCGTTGCGGCGCACGCGCGTCCTTTCTTCATCCAGGATCTTAAAAGCTTGCTCAGCATAGGTGCGCGCATTGTCTTCCACATTCTGCATCGTCAGTTGATCGCGCGCGCTGTCCTTGTCCGACGGGTCGCCGATCAAGCTGGTGAAGGTGCCCACCAGAAATGTCACGTCATGGCCGAAATCTTGAAACTGCCGCAGCTTGCGCATGGTGATGGTGTGGCCCAAATGCAAGTCCGACGTGCGCGGATCATAGCCGCAGTACACGCGCAGCGGACGCCCGTCTCGCTCGCATTCCTGCAAGCGCGCCCGCAGATCTTTCGCCATGTTTTCCCGCGTGTCCGGATCTCCGTAAGCCGTACCGGACATTAACACTTCGATCTGTTCTTCGATTGTCGCCATCACACATCCCTATTTGACAAGACAAGCTCCACAGCGCCAGTATACCATAGCGGCGCGCCCCTGTTCAGTGCCGCCCGCGCTCGCTATAATGCCGCCGAGAGCGGTTCAAAAGCAGATTCTACGATCACCGATTGGTCAATAGCCAGCGAAGGACGCAGCAATGAAAAAGATGAGCAGCGCGGAAGTACGGCAGAGCTTTCTCGACTTCTTTGAGGAAAAGGGACACCGAGCGGTCGCGTCTTCGTCGCTCGTGCCCGCCGACGACCCCACGCTGCTTTTCGTCAACGCCGGCATGGTGCAATTCAAGGATGTCTTCCTCGGGCTGGACAAGCGCGATTACCAGCGCGCCGCCACCTCACAGAAGTGCATGCGCGTCAGCGGCAAGCATAACGACCTGGAAAATGTCGGTCCCTCGCCGCGCCATCACACCTTCTTCGAAATGCTCGGCAATTTCAGCTTTGGCGATTACTTCAAGCGCGACGCAATTCGCTACGCCTACGAATTGCTTACCGAGGTCTATGGGCTGCCGGCCGATCGCCTCGCCGTCACCATCTACGAAAACGATGACGAATCTTACGACTGCTGGGTCAACGAAGTCGGCATCAGCAAGCAACGCGTCGCCCGCATGGGACCGTCCACTAATTTCTGGCAGATGGCCGATACCGGACCCTGCGGACCCAACACAGAAATCCATTGGGACAAATTTCCCGAAATGGGTGACGAGGATGTCATCGCTTTGCTGCAGGCCGAAGACGACCGCTTCCTCGAGATTTGGAACCTGGTATTCATGCAGTTCAACCGGCAGCAGGCGGATCCCAATCATAGCGGCCAGTGGGACGTCCCCTTGCCCGCGCCCGGCGTCGATACCGGCATGGGTCTTGAACGCATCCTGACGATTCTGCAAGGCGTCGAAGCCAATTATGAGACCGATCTCTTCACGCCAATCATCAAGCGCACGCAAGAATTAACGGGCCACAGCGACGCCCAGCGCCACGCCAACATCGTGCCCTACCGCGTCATCGCCGATCACATCCGCGCGGCTGTTTTCCTGGTCAGCGATGGCGTCTTGCCCGGCGCCAAGGGACGCGCCGCCATCCCCCGCATCGTGATTCGGCGGGCGGCCCGCTTCGGGAGAGAAATCGGCTTCGACGGACCCTTCCTTGCCGACATCACCGATTCAGTCATCGACATCATGGGCGAGCATTACGGCGAACTCGTCGAGAATGCCGAGAGCATCAAACGATCCATCACCCTCGAGGAAGAACGCTTCCACCGCACGATGGATCGCGGACTCATTGAACTCGACGACATGCTTACCCATGTCGGTGACGGTCGCGAATTATCCGGCGAGCGAGCATTCTATCTCAAAGCGACGCTGGGGCTGCCATTCCAAGTTACGAAGGACATCGTTGAGGAGCGGGGTTACACAATCGACGAAGCCGGCTTCTCACAGGCCGAAGCGGAACACGCCCGCATCAGCGGCGGCGGCGCGGCACTAGGCGAAATCGAAACAGGCGAATTCTATCGCGAGCTTCTGACTGATTTGCAGTCGAGCGGTCAGCTGCCGGCGAGCGGCCTGACCTACCAGCCCTACACCGATTCAGCGGCCGAAGGCGCGGTCCTGGCAATGGCGCGAGACGGGCGGCGAGTGGACAGCGCCATCGTCGGCGACAAGGTCGAGCTTGTGCTCAGCGAGACCCACTTCTACGTCGAAGCCGGCGGTCAAGTCAGCGACACCGGCACGATCGGCGGAGACGGTTGGATGGTGGACGTCGAAGCGATGAAACAGCCCGTCGCCGGTCTCGTCGTGCATGTTGGCGAAGTGGTCGAAGGGGTTCCCGCCCTCGGCGACAAGGCGACCGCGCAGGTGGATCGTGCGCGCCGAAAAGACATCACGCGCAATCACACCGCCACGCACTTGCTGCACGCGGCGCTGCGCAATCAACTGGGTAATCACGTTCAGCAACGGGGCTCGCTTGTGGCGCCCGACCGGCTTCGCTTCGATTTCTCCCATCCGGAAAAAGTCGCCGACGAGCAATTGGCTGCCGTGACTGCCGAGATCCGCGAAGCGATTCTGCAGAATTACGATGTTCGCGACGCCAACACCACGCTCGAGCAAGCGCGGCGAGATGGGGCGATGGCGCTCTTCGGCGAGAAATATGGCGAAACCGTAAGAACGGTCAGCATCGCTGATGGCGAAGAACGCTACAGTTACGAACTCTGCGGCGGCGTTCACGTCAATCGGACAGCCGAGATCGGCAACTTTGTATTCACCAGCGAAGGCAGCGTCAGCGCTGGCATTCGCCGCGTCGAAGCGCTCACCGGGAGCGCCGCCAATGCCCACTTGCAGAAGCAGCAGACGACCCTGAACGCCATCGCGCTGCAGCTCGGCACGGTACCGGAACTGGCGCAAAACCGAATCAGCGCGATCCAAGCTGAGCTGAGCGATGCCCGGCGCGAGATTGAAGACGTGCAGCGAAAGCTGGCGCGCGTCAACTTCAACCAGATGATCGAGGGCGATCTGGAGAGCCTGAACGGCGTGCAAGCATTGCTCGCCCAGTTGGAAAATACGCCCATGGAAACCATGCGCCAAATGACCGACTGGTTTCGCAACCGCGTAAACAAAGGTGTGATGGTGCTGGCCAGCGACATCAATGGACGCCCGCAAATTGTGGTGGCGGTATCCGACGCGCTGGTAAAAGACGGAATGCGAGCCGGTGACTTGATCAAACCGATTGCCCGCATCGTCGGCGGCGGTGGCGGCGGCCGCCCGCAAATGGCGCAAGCCGGCGGCGTCGACAGCAGCAAAATCCCGGAAGCCCTGGAAGCCGCGCGCCAGCTAATTGCAGACGCCTAATTCCGCATTTGACCGCTGGCGCAGAGTCCGCGCGTCCATCTCGGACTATACTTCTGGTTGATGCAAGGCGACTCAGAACACCTGCAACTCGAAGCGGCGGACACCGTCGTCACCGTGCGCGAGCGTCTCTCGCGCTTGCGGGGGCGCCGCGTTCTGCTGATTTCGCGCCCTGATAGCCCGCTTCTGCGGCGCAAGCTGGACCTGGTGCTGATCCAGCGCGAAGCCTACCGCCGCGCGATTCAACTGGCGCTCGTTTCCGCGGACAAGCACATCATCGCCCATGCCGCCGCCCTGAATATCAGTTGCTTCGCCTCGGTTGAAGCCAGCGAAAGCGCGCGCTGGAAACGGGGCCGGCAGAAACGCTTCCTGCCGCGCTATCACAAGCCAAGCGCAGACCTGCAGCCGGAGGATCTTGCCCGGATTGCCACTCGCATTGAAGACCGCAAACGGCATTCTCCCTGGCGCAGCGCCATCGAACGAGCTCTTGTCTTGCTCTTGCTCATCGCTGTCATCGGCGCCGCCTTCTACATCGCGCTGCCGAGCGCGGTCGTGGAAGTCAGATTGGCGCAGGAAGACGTCATCGCTGTCGTTGACGTCGTCGCCGACCGCAAGGCAGCTGCCGTAAACCTCGAGCAAGGCCTTATTCCGGCGCAAACCCTGCTTCAAACCGTAGAAACCACCGCGACAATTCCCGCCAGCGGAACCTTTTGGCTGGATAGCGTCTCGGCAGCCGGTGTGGTGACCTTCACAAACCTCGGCGATTCCCGCGTGATCATTCCGGCAACGACCATCCTCGGGACCAGCGCCGGCCAGCCAATACTCTTTGAGACCACAGCCAACGTCCTGGTGCCGGCCGGCGTCGGGCGCAGCGTTGACGCGACCGTCGAAGCGAGAGAAGGTTACCGCGGCAGCATCGGAAACGTCAGCGCCGGCATGATCAATACCGTCTTTGGCGCGCTGGCGGAAAACGTGTCCGTCATCAATCTGGCGCCACTCGCTGGCGGCGGCCTTCGCAGCGTCAAAGTGGTCGCTGCCGAGGACCAGACGCACCTGCTGGAAAGCGTACGCATACAGTTGCAATCGCTGGCTTTCGAAATAATGCAAACAACGCTGTCTGAAAGCCAGGTCATCATCATCGAGTCGATTCGCATTGAAGAAGAGCGCAAAGAATGGACCCGATTCTCGGCCGATGTCGGCACGATGACGAGCGAACTGACGCTTACCATGCGCGCCGCTGTAAGCGCCATCGCGGTGGACGAACGATATGGCAGGCAGGTTGCGCTTGCCAAGCTGAAATCCATGCTGCCTGCTGGCAAGAAACTAATAGACGGTTCCCTAGATTACGCGCGTGGTCCATTTGCGCTGGGTCGCGTCGACGGGCAAGTCAGATTCACCGCCAGCGCCAGCGCCATCGCCGCCGCGACCATCGACTCGGACGCGCTGGGCGCGGAACTGGCTGGTTTGAGCGTCGGCGAAGCCCGTCGCCTGCTCGCGTCACGGCCCGAGCTTTCGGCCACGGATCCGCCCGTATTGAAACTGTATCCGAAGGGTCTACAGCGTATGCCGACACTCGCGATACGAATCGATTTGCGCCTCGAAGGCGGAGCATGATTGGGCGTCTGATCGGCATCGACCACGGCCGCAAACGCATCGGCTTGGCTCTCAGCGACGCGTTGGGCCTCAGCGCGCGCGAATTAACGATCCTCGCCAGCGAAGGCGAGAAAGCCGACTTCGCCGCCATCGCCGAGATCGCTGAACAACACGCCGCAGTGGGGCTCGTCGTCGGCGTCCCGCACAACCCCAACGCGCCCACGGGCCTGCCGCAGCAGGCCGACGCCGTCCTGGATTGGATTGCCCGCTTGCGCCGCGCCGTCCCCCTGCCAGTCGCCGAAGTGGGCGAATATCTGACCAGCGACGAGGCGCGCGCCCTGGCGAAGGGTGCAAAGCGAAACCCGCGCGAGCCCATCGACGATCTGGCGGCGCGGATCATCTTGCAGTCCTATCTCGATGCCTTAAGCTACGGTTCGGCAACGTTTCCCCCGCCCGCGTCAAGCAGTTAAGCGTAATCGGCTATATTATGAATTGAAGCTGTCAGGCGGCGCTCGTCGCCGGCGGTGAACAACTGTTTCGATTTCCTGACGCCGCAAGCCATTCGCGAGGCCGCAAACTTGCGCAACTTGCACGATACGCAGCCCAGCCCCAGCTATTATCTCAAGAGCCGCAACGACGGATTGCGCGCGCCGCCGAAGCTGCTTTTCTGGGGCGTGACGCTATTCTTCCTCCTGGTCGTGCTCACGGTCGTCGGTTTTGTATTCGGGTTTCGCGAAGTTCTGCGGCCGGCGCAGCAGCAGCGCATGATCGACCAATTGCCTTTCCTGCGCGTCCTGCGCAATCCGACGCCAATCGGCGGCGTCTTCCCCACGATCGTTTCGCCAGAGAATGTCGACGATGCCATGTCTTTGCTTGATATGCCGCTCGATATCGCCTCGCCGACCGGATCTGCTCAGGAGAGCCAGCCGGCTATCGATCCGACGGCGACTTTTACAGCGGCGCCCGCAACGGCAACTGCCCTTCCCACCGCGGAAGCGCCCATCATCGTCACTATCGCCGCGCCCAGTCCAATCGCCACCCTGCCAATGTCGTCGCCGGCCCCGACTGTGGCCGCGCTCGTGGAGACGGCGGCGCCGCGCTCGTCGCAGAAACGGCTGCCGACTTCCGCCCGCATTTACGGACTTCTGCATCAACAGCAGACCTGGAACAACTGTGGACCGGCGACCATCACCATGGCGCTGAGCTATTATGGCTGGCGGCGCGACCAAGCATTTGCTGCCGAGCGCCTCAAGCCCAACCGCGAGGACAAGAACGTCAGCCCGGAAGAGCTGGCCGCCTTCGTGGAAGCGGAAAGCAACGTCAAGGCGATCGTGCGCATGGGCGGCACGCTTGATTTGCTCAAGCTCCTGGTCGCCAATGAGTTTCCCGTCGTCATCGAGACCGGCGCCATGTTTGAAGCTTACGACTGGATCGGCCATTATCGCGCGCTAATTGCCTATGACGACGCCTACGATGTCTTTTTCTTTTTCGACAGCTTCCTGGGCGTGGGCGACGGCGCGCAAGGCGTCAGCATAACTTACGTCGATGTCGATGCTAACTGGCAAGCCTTCAATCGCACCTTCATCGTCGTCTACGAACCGCAGCGGGAGCCTCTCTTGCGCGAACTGATGGGGCGCCATTGGTATGAAGAAGACGCTGCCTTGATCGCCTTCGAGACCGCGCAGTTTGAAGCCCGCCGCGAGCCGCAAAACGCCTTCGCCTGGTTCAATATGGGCACCTCACTGGTCGCGCTGGAGCGATATCAGGAAGCCGCGGCCGCCTTCGACCAAGCGAATCGCACCGGGCAGTTGCCCTGGCGCATGCACTGGTATCAATACGGTGCCTTTGCCGCCTACTTCCAGGTCGGCCGCTATGACGATGTCATGAGCCTGGTGCGCATCAATCAGAACAACGCCAGAGAGCTGGAAGAAACCTATTATTGGCAGGGGCGCGTGCAAGTAGCGCAGGGCAATCCGCAGGCGGCGGCTGCGTCTTACCGCCGCGCGCTGGCTTACAATCCGCAGTTCGACGCCGCCCGCCAAGCCTTGGCGAGCCTCAACTAGGGTTCTGAATGGCAGCAAAAGACAAGAAGCGCTCCTCCCGCCTGCAGCGCAATCGCCGCATCGCCCGCTCGACCCTGACCGTCATGATCGCTTTCGCCGCCGCCAAGTTGATCAGCCTGGTGCAGACCTTGATCATCGCGCGCGCATTCGGCGTCGGCAGCGAACTGGATGCCTACGTCGCCGCCAATCGCATCCCGGAACTCATTGTCATCCTGATATCCGGTGGCGCCCTGACACATGCCTTCATTCCCATCTTCAGCGGCTTCCTGGCGCAAGGGGATCTGGATGCCGCCTGGAAGTTGTCGAGCAACCTGATCACGACCATCTTTACGCTCGCGCTCGTGATTAGCGCCGCCGTGTTCCTGCTCGCGCCCTGGCTGGTCAGCAATGTAGTCGCGCCTGGCTTTGACGCAGCGACCACCAACGACACCGTCGACATGATGCGCATCTTGCTGCTCAGCACCATCATCTTCGCGGTCAGCGGCATATTCAGCGGCATCCTCAACTCGCACCAGCATTTTCTGTTGCCGGCTCTGGCGCCGATCATGTTTGACATTGGCATCCTGGCCGGCGTCCTATTCTTGTTGCCCACTTTCGGCGTGCATGGCATCGCTTACGGCGCGGTCTTGGGCGCCGCCCTGCACTTCTCGATTCAGCTGCCTGGTCTGGTCCGCTACCGGATGAGATGGCGCTTTGAGCTTGGATTCGATAATCCACAGCTCTGGCGCGTCATCCGCTTAATGCTCCCGCGCATCGGCGGCCTCGGCGTTTTCAGCCTAAATTTCCTGGTGATGAACAATATCGCTTCGCGGCTGGGCGTCGGCTCGGTCAGCGCCCTCGATTGGGGCTGGCGTCTCATGCAGATTCCCCAGACCCTGCTCGGCACGGCGATGGGCATCGTCATCTTCCCTACCTTGGCTGCCTTGAGCGAAATGCACGACCTGAACGGAAAACGCGACGCCATGTCGGGCGCGCTGCGATTCATCCTTGTAAGCAGCATCCCCTCCGCCATTGGCTTGATCGTGCTCGGACGACCGCTGATTAGTCTGTTGGAGCGCGGCGCCTTTGACGCATCGGCATCGGCTCTCGTCTATAGTACGCTTAGTATGTTTACCATCGGTCTCATCGTGCATTCGGCTTTGGAAGTCATCGCGCGCAGCTTCTACGCCGATAAAGACACGCTGACCCCTCTCTTCGCCGCTCTCGGTGGCGCGGCGATCAACCTGGTCGCAGCCTTCCTGCTCAGCGACCTGCGCACGGTTGACGCCAGCACTTTCCTCAACTCGGCGGCACAAATGATGCCGACCATCGGCCTCCAGCGCGAAATCGGCAATGTAAGCGGCCTCGCGCTGGCCAATTCGCTAGGCGTCATGTTTGAAGTGTTAACATTGCTATTCATCCTGCGGCGGCGCTGGTACGGCATTGGGGAGAATGCTCTGGCCCGTACGCTGCTGAAGACGCTCGTGGCTTCGCTCGTCATGGGGGCGGCGATCGTGCTCGCGGATACGCTTTGGATCGCGGCGGCGCCGGGGCGCGGTCTTGCCTTCACGATGATGCGGCTGATAATGGAGGCAGTCCTCGGCGTCGCCGTCTTTGTCATCGTCGCTTTGCTGCTGAAGATGCAAGAAGCGAACGAACTGTGGTCCATCGTCAAGCGCGTTCCAGTCGCCGAGTGAGAGGCTGCGCATGTCCCTCAGAATCAAATCGCTTACGCTGGGTCCCTTCGCGACCAACGCCTACCTGGTCGCCGATACCGAGACTAGAAACGCTATCTTGATTGATCCAGTTGACGACGCGCCGGCGATTGTAGGCGCTGCGAAAGACGAAGGCTGGGAGATCAAATTGATGCTCGCCACGCACGCTCACCTCGATCACGTGCTGGCCAGCGCCGCAATCAAGGAGGAACTTCAAATACCCTTTCTCATCCACGCGGATTGCGAGAGCTTGCTGGATGAGATCCCGCTGCAGGGAATGTATTTCGGCTTGGGAAAACTGCCCGAACCGGCGAAACCGGATCGCCTGCTCATCGACAACGATTTGATAGAATTCGACTCAATACGACTGACCAGCCTGTACACGCCGGGGCACGCGCCGGGGCACCTCAGCTTCTACCTCGCCCAGAACAAGATTCTCTTCAGCGGCGATTCGCTTTTCGCGGGCAGCATCGGGCGCACCGACCTGCCAGGCGGCAATCACGAGCTTTTGATGAATTCCATCATGACGCGGCTGATGACGCTGGACGACGACGTGCGCGTCCTGCCCGGTCACATGGGCGCGACCACCATCGGGCGCGAGCGGCTGACCAACCCATTCATCTTGTCATACCGCCCATGATCGGGACTGCTGCTCCGCTGCCAGCGCCATGCGCATATTGACACTGTTTTTGGACGGTATCGGTCTCGGCGAAGACGATGCCGGCGCCAATCCCTTCGCGATCGCCCATACGCCAACCATGCGCAGCCTGGCGAATGGCAAGCGCTGGCTCGCCTCGACCGGTTTCCAGCGCGGGGACGACGCGATCTTTATCCCAACCGATGCGCGCCTCGGCGTTCCCGGCCGACCGCAAAGCGGAACCGGGCAAGCGAGCCTGCTCACCGGCTTGAATGTGCCGAAGCGCATTGGCCGCCACTACGGTCCCAAGCCCGACGCCGAGACGCGCGCGATCATTTCCGAGCACAGTTACTTCAAGCGCTTGACCGAGCGGGGCAAGTCCGCCCGTTTGCTGACGGCCTACCCAGAGGGGCTCCTGCGCAATTTCGCCCGCGGTAAAACGCTGCGCTCCAGCGTGCAGCAAGCGGCCTACGAAGCCGGCGCGCCACACTTCACCGCCGACGATGTCATCGCCCGCCGCGCCCTCACCGCCGAATGGACGACCAATAGCTGGCGAGAGCATCTCAAGATCAACGGCTTGCCGTCATACTCACCGCGCGAAGCTGGATGCATGCTGGCTCGTTTGTCCCGCCAGTACGATTTCGCCTTTCACTCGCACTGGCTCACCGACCGCATCGGGCATCGGGGCACGCTCGAGCGTGGCGTCGAAATCCTGGAACGCTTTGACCAGGCGCTCGCCGGCTTGCTGCAAGAATGGCGCGCCGACGAAGGGCTGATCGTGATTACCAGCGATCATGGCAACCTGGAAGACCTGAATACGCGGCGCCATACCCTCAACGATGTGCCAACCGTGGTCATCGGAAAGCGCGCCTCTGAATTCGCCGCCGGCTACCAAAGCTTGACGGACTTCGTGCCCGCTTGTGATAGAATGCTTTTCGGTAACCGGCAAACCATGAACGACGAATTGAGCCGCCCTTGAGCAAATCTGTCATTCGGTCAATCTTCGCAATCTTCTTCGCCAGGCTGGCCATCAACGTAACCAGACGATTCCCGTATCCCTTCGTTTCTCCAATCGGCGCCGCCTTTGGCGTCCCGGCAAACAGCATCCAAAATATCGTCGCGCTGAGCAACGGCGCTGGTTTGTTCAGCCCGCTCTTCGGCACGCTTTCCGAGCGCTATGGCAAGAAAACAGTCATGCTTGGCGCCCTGGTCATCATGACAGCCATGAGCCTGCTCGGCGCGCTGTTCGCCGATTACGGCGTCTTTGTCCTGGTCATGTTCGGATTCAGCGTCGGCAAGATCATCTATGACCCGACCTTTCAAGCCTATTTAGGCGATGTCATCCATTTCAGCCGACGCGCGCGCGTCATGGGCATCGCCGAGCTCAGCTGGGCGCTGTCGCTAGTCATCGCCGCGCCGGTGGCTGGTTTCCTGCTCGATGTCAGCAGCTTGCGCGCGATCTTTGTCTTCCTCACCATCTTGCTCGGAACCAGCGCGATCGTGTTCTGGCTGCTGGTAGAACCGGCGCCAGAAAAACGGCCTCAAGACCGACTGCGCATCATGAATCCCTTGTCGGCCATGCGTGTCGTCAGCGCCCATCCGCCGGCGGTATTCGCGCTGATGTTTACCGTCTGCCTGACCGCTTCACACGAGATCTTCTATATCAACTACGGACTTTGGATGGAAGATAGCTTCGGGCTGGTGCTGACCGCCCTGGGCGCCGTCACCATTGTGATAGCGGCAGCCGAGGTCATCGGCGAGTTCATCGTCATCACACTCGCCGATCGCTTCGGCACCAAGCGGACTACGATGTGTGGCATGCTGATCGCCGCCGTCCTGTTTCTGATCATTCCCCATCTCTCGTTCAGCTTGCCGGCGGCGATGTTCGGCATTTTTCTGATTTTCATCAGCATCGAAGCCGCGATCGTGTCCGCCTTGCCGCTCTTCAGCGAGATTCTGCCGCACGCGCGGGCGGTCATGATGAGCGCCAACGTGGGCGCGCATTCGCTTGGGCGCGTCGCTGGCGGCGCGCTCGGCGCCGTCATCTACAAGTTCAGCGACGGCAACTTCCTTTTCATTGGACTGGTCGCCGGCGGGCTGGGCATCCTGGCCTTCCTAATTATGTTCCGTCTCGTGCCCGAGGGCGGGAGCTCGCCATCGTGAGCGCCTGGCATTTCGCAACGGGCTCCAAGCCTCACCTTGACTGCACGCGCAGATTGCCCTAGAATCCTATCGCCTTGTTTCAACGAGTACTTCTATGTTTGAATCCCTGAGTCAAAGACTCGACACCGCCTTTGAAGGCTTGCGCAAGGGCGGGCGCGTCAAAGAAGCCGATGTCAAAGCCGTCATGCGCGAAGTGCGAATGGCGCTGCTTGAGGCTGATGTCGCCCTGCCAATCGTTAAGGACTTTATCAAAGACGTTCGAACGCGCGCGCTTGGCGAAGAAGTGCATAAGGCGCTAAAGCCGAGCGAGCAGGTCGTCAAGATCATCCATGAAGAGATGGTGGATATGCTCGGCGAGCCGGGCCGCCTCAGCTTCAGCGGCAGCGCGCGACCGCATGTCATCATGATGGTCGGCCTGCAAGGCTCGGGCAAGACCACCAATACGGCAAAGCTGGCCCTGCACTTGCGGGCGGAAGGGCGCAAGCCGCTCATGGTCGCCGCCGACACCTATCGCCCCGCTGCCGTCGATCAATTGGTGACGCTGGCGAAACAGATCAACGTCCCCTATTACGAAGAAGGCACATCGGCGGCGCCTCCCGCCATCGTCCAGCGCGCCCTGAAGCAAGCGCGCCAAGACGACATTGATGTCGTACTCGTCGATACCGCCGGGCGCTTGCAAATTGATGAAACCCGCATGGATGAGCTGGAGGCGATCAAACGCATCGCGTCGCCGGCCGAAATCCTGCTGGTCGCCGACGCCATGACTGGCCAGGAAGCGGTCAATATCGCGCGCGGCTTCAACGAAAGCCTCGGCATTACCGGCTTGATCTTGACCCGCGTAGACGGCGATGCCCGCGGCGGCGCCGCCCTGTCCATGAGCGCGGTGACCGGCGTGCCGATCAAGTACATGGGTACAGGCGAAAAGGTCAGCGCCGATACCTTGGAGCTATTCCATCCCGATCGCATCGCGCAGCGGATCCTCGGCATGGGCGATATCATGTCGCTCATCGAGAAGACCGAGACGCTCTACGAAGAGGAAGAAGCTCTGCGCCTGCAAAGCAAGATCATGAAGAATGAATTCACTTTGCAGGATTTCCTCGACCAGCTTCAGAAAATCCGCCGTATGGGACCGCTGGGCAAGGTGCTCGGGATGATTCCAGGCATGTCCAAGCTGCAAACGCAGGCCGATTTCAACGACGACGATATTGAGAAGCGCATTAAGAAGGTCGAGGCAATCATCAATTCGATGACGCCTCAAGAACGCCGCCACCCGCGCCTGCTGAAAGCGAGCCGCAAAAAGCGAATCGCTTCGGGCAGCGGCGTCGAAGTCCGTGATGTCAACGAGCTGCTCAAGCAATTCAAGCAGATGAGCCGGCTCATGAATCAACTTAGCAGAGGCAAGATGCCCAATATCCCCGGTCTCACCGCTTGAGCCCCGGGGCAGGAGAAGAGTTATGGTTCGTATTCGTCTACGTCGTCAAGGTCTAAAACGCCAGCCCAGCTATCGTGTGGTCGTCATCGATCAGCGGAAGGCGCGCAATGGCAGCTACTTGGAAAACATTGGCCACTACAATCCGCGCACCCGTCCGGCCACCGAAATCATCGAAGAAGAACGCGCCCTGTACTGGCTCAGCGTCGGCGCCCAGCCCAGCGACGCCGTGCGGCGTTTACTGGAGCACACCGGCACTTGGGATCGCTTCCAGCGCCTGCGCGCTGGCGAAGATCTCGAAGACCTCGTCCGGGAAGCGGAAGAGAACCGCCCCGAGCTGCCCAGCCCCAAAACCAATTATCCGGCGCCGGGCGACGGCGAGAGCAAAATCAAAGCGCGCGAAGCCGCCCGCATGGCCGCTGAAAACACCGACTAAGCGCAGCGATTGGAATGCCTGTCATGGAAGAAGATCTGGTTCAATACATCGCTGAGAATCTGGTCAACTCGCCGGATGAGGTCAGCGTCAAACGCAAGGAGACCAGCCGCAGCCTCGTGCTTGAGCTTTCGGTAGCCCCGGACGATATGGGGCGCGTCATCGGGCGCAACGGCCGCGTCGCCAATTCGATCCGCGCACTGCTCCGCGCCATGCCATCATCCGACTCCGAACGCGGGCGCGAACGGCGCCGGCGCGTCATCCTGGAGATCGAATAACTCACCCGTGGCAGGCCAGCGCACGCAGCCTCCATATCTCCTCGTGGGTGAAATCCTGCGTCCGCACGGTGTGCGAGGCGAGCTTCGCATGCGCGTGCTCACCGATGATCGCGACAACTTGGTCCAACTCGATTCGGTCTATTTGGGCGAGTCGCCCGATGAGGCCGCGCCGCGTCAGTTTGCATTGCGAGGCTTGCGCTTCAACAAGCAGTATGCGCTGCTCTCCCTCGAAGGCTGCCACAGTCGAAACGACGCCGAGTTGCTCCGCGACAAAAAGGTCTTCATTCGCCTTGACCAAGCGGCGCCGCTCGAAGATGGACAGTATTTTCTCTTTGAGCTGATCGGCCTGCGTGTCATCGCCGACCAAATGGAAATCGGCCGTGTCAGGGAAGTGCTGCAGACCGGCGCAAACGACGTTTACGTTGTCGACGGCGCGACATACGGCGAGGTGCTGATCCCGGCGCATGACGAGACGATCCTCAACATCGACTTTGATGCGGGCCTCATCACTATGGCGCTGCCGGACGGGCTTCTGCCGCCCCGCTAAACCAAGTACTAAACCTCTCACGCATGCCCCTGACCGCGTGCTCAACTGTGTTGGTGGTCAGTGTCCACGCGACGCTCGTTCTTCGCAAGCTCCCCCTCTCCCCTTGTGGGCTGAGGAGCGGACACCTTTGAGATTCGCGGCTGTCGCAAGGCTTACCTCATTCCCCGACCCCTTCCCCAGCGAGCTAGGGAAGGGGAGCACCTTCAAACAGAATGACAATTGGCACTGATTTAAGTCGAATTTGCGGTTGGAATCCCGACTCTGAAGAAGAGTCACCCTTCCCTATTTCAATGGGGAAGGGCCGGGGATGGGGTAAAATGAACATGTCGGCTCCCCCTCTCGCCTTATGGGAGAGGGGGCCGGGGGTGAGGGGTCAAGCAACGTCCCACACCCGCCAAGCGCACTTGACAAAGAAAAACACAGCGATATATGCTTTTGATGTTAACGCTTCATTGACGGACCCCTATGCAAGCTCAACCGCATCAACAATATTGGCTGGGGCTCCATCTCGTCCCCAACTTTGGCGTAGTCAGGGTTTCGCAGCTTCTGGCGCATTTTGAATCGGCTGAAGCTTTGTGGCGGGCGCCGGACGCAAGCCTGTTGCGCCTCAATCTCCCGCGAAACATGCTGCGGCAATTCTGCGATTCGCGGCGGAAAATCGATCTTCCGTTAGCGATGGAGGCTGTTGCCCGCGCCGGCGCGTCCCTGGTCACGCAGGAAGACGAAAATTATCCTGTGCTTTTGCGCCAGCTCCCGGACCGGCCGCTGCTGCTCTATGTCCGCGGTCAACTCCGAGCGGAAGACGACAAATGCCTGGCCATAGTCGGCACGCGCAAAGCCAGCAAATACGGTTGGGATGTCGCCAATCAGCTGGCGGCGGAAATCGCGCAGCAAGGCATCACCATCGTATCCGGGCTGGCGCAAGGCATCGACGCGGCCGCGCATCGAGGCGCCTTGGAAGCCGGCGGGCGCACGATCGCCATGATTGGCACCGGCATCGACCGGATTTATCCGCGTGAAAATGCGGACTTGGCGGAAGAGATTGTGGCGAATGGCGCCATCGTCAGTGAGATGCCGCCGGGCACGATGCCGCTTGCCAAGAACTTTCCGCAGCGCAACCGCCTCATCAGCGGGATGTCTCTCGGCGTTCTGGTCGCCGAAGCGCCGGCGAAAAGCGGCGCGCTCAATACCGTGTCTCACGCGCTGGATCAGGGACGTGAGGTCTTCGCCGCGCCTCACAATATTTTCAGCCTGTCCGGGCGCGGCTGCAACCAATTGATCCAGGAAGGCGCCAAGCTCGTTGCCGATGTGCAAGACATCCTGGATGAACTGGACTTATCGCACTTCAAAGCTCAGACGCGAATCACAACGGAGCGAATTCAACCCGCAAACGACATGGAAGATGCGATATTCGAGCAGTTGAGCGCCGACCCGATTCATGTCGATGTCATCGTCAGACTAACGCAATTGCCCACCGCCACAGTGACCAGCACCCTAACGATGCTGGAGCTAAAGGGACTTGCGGAGAGCGCCGGACCTATGCAATACTGCCGTGCGCCCGATTCGAGAAGGTAAATGCCGACAAGATGAATCACTACTACGCCCTGATCGCGGCTGGCGGGCATGGCACAAGGCTCTGGCCCATGAGCCGCGCACGCCTGCCAAAGCAGATGCTGCCACTGATCGACGACCACTCGATGTTCCGCACCAGCGTAGAACGCATCGGTACGTTGTTCTCGCCCGAAGATATCTTCGTCGTCACCGGCCGTGAACTGGCGCCGGAGCTGCAAAAGGAAGTCGGCCAAATTCCGCCCGATAATTTCATCATTGAACCCTATGCCAAGAATACCGCGCCCGCCCTCGCCCTCGCCCTCAGCTATATCCAAAAGCGCGACCCGGAAGCCACGGTCGCCATCCTGCCCGCCGATCATCATATCGTGCAGCGGGAGAAATTCTGTCGCGTTCTCGAAGCCGCTTGGCAAATCGCGCAAGAGGGCCAGATCGTCACCCTGGGCATCTCGCCCTCGCATCCCGCCACCGGTTTCGGCTACATACAGCAGGGAGGCGCCCTCACCGAAGTCGACGGATTCCAGGTCTATCATTCGCGCCGCTTCACCGAAAAGCCGGACATCGTTCGCGCGACGCAGTTCCTCGCTTCCGGTCAATACAGTTGGAATTCCGGCATGTTCATCTGGCGCGTCGACCGGGCGATGCGAGACTTTGAGCGCTACCAGCCCGCGATCTTCGCCATGTGTTCATACCTGCAATCGGCTACTGACGCGCCCGATTACGCTGAGAAACTGAACGACATCTGGGACACCATGCCCAGTCTGTCGATTGACTTCGCCATCATGGAAAAAGCCGACAATATCGCCGTCATCCCAAACGATATCGGCTGGAGCGACGTCGGCAATTGGACTTCGCTCTATGACATTCTGCCGCAAGACAATTTCGGCAACTGCATCAAAGGCGACGCCAGCGAAATTCGCGTCATCCTCGACACGCGCGGAACGCTGGTATTGAGCGACCGACTGACGGTGGCAATCGGCGTCGAAGATATCGTCGTCGTCGATACCGATGACGCCCTGCTCATCTGCCACAAAGATCGCACGCAAGATGTCAAGCAGGTGGTCGACTACCTGCGCGAAAATGGAAACGAAGAATATCTCTAATCGTCGTACACTCACTCTCGAGGAAGGGATATGACTGAAAACAATGTCGAAGCGTTTCAGGCTTATTGCGTGAAATGCAGAACAAAACGAGATATGGGCGCTGCTGAGCCTGTGTACACCAAGACAGGCACACCCGGCACGCGCGGACAGTGCGCCGAATGTGGCACAAAGCTCTTCAGGATGGGCGCGACCGCCGCCCACGACAGCATCCCTAAGCCCGATAAGATAGAGCGCCCGAAACGAAAAAAGTCCAAACGCAAAGCCAAGCCGAAATCCAAAGCGAAGTCGCGCTCGAAGTCGATTGCCAAGCTCAAGAACGTCGGCAAGCTGGTCATCGTCGAGTCGCCAGCCAAAGCGCGCAGCATCGGCGGTTACCTTGGCGACGGCTACACGGTCATGTCGTCATTGGGCCACGTGCGCGATCTGCTGAAGAGCCGGCTGTCAGTTGACGTCGAGCAAGATTTCGAACCGGAGTATCGCGTACCCAACGACAAACGCGCGATTGTAAAGGAATTGAAAGCAGCCGCTGAAGGCGCCGACGAAATCTTCCTCGCCACCGATCCCGACCGCGAAGGCGAAGCGATCGCCTGGCATTTGGTAGCCGCAGCCGAAATGCCGCAGTCGAATGTCAAGCGGGTCGTCTTCCATGAAATCACCGATGGCGCCGTCGCCGATGCCTTCGCGCAGCCGCGTCAAATCAATTTGGACCTGGTCAACGCGCAGCAGGCGCGGCGCATCCTGGACCGCTTGGTCGGCTATCAGGTCTCCCAACTGCTCTGGTCGAAAGTGCGTGGCGGTCTCTCCGCCGGCCGCGTTCAAAGCATCGCCTTGCGTCTGGTGGTCGAGCGCGAAAAAGAAATCGAAGCGCATGTGCCAGTCGAGTATTGGACCATCCAAGCCGATTTGGCGAAGCGAACCAATGGCAGCGACTCGTCCAACTTCCGCTCGCGCCTCGCCAAAATCTCCGGCGTCAACGTGACTTTCAACGCGAAGGGCGAAAAGCCGCCGATTCTGGATAGCGAATCGACGGTCAAACCGCATGTCGATATCTTGCGCCAGAGCCAATATGTGGTCGACAAGATCAAACGGGGCACGAGCCAAAGCCGGCCCGCCGCGCCCTTCACCACCAGCACCCTGCAGCAAGCCGCTTCCAGCCGCCGCGGATTCAGCGCCCGCCGTACCATGCAACTCGCGCAACAGCTCTACGAGGGCATCGATATCGGCCAAGGCAACCCGGTCGGCCTCATCACCTATATGCGCACCGACAGCGTCCAGGTCTCCAAAGGGGCGGTCGCCGAGGCGCGGACATACATCGGGAAACAGCACGGCAAGGCGTACGTGCCCAAGAAACCGCCGGTCTACAAAACCAGGTCAAAAGGCGCGCAGGAAGCGCATGAAGCTATTCGCCCCACCAGCGTCATGCGCAGTCCCAGCTCGATGGCGGCCTTCCTCAACCGTCCGCAACTGCAGTTATACACCATGATCTGGCAGCGATTCGTCGCCAGCCAGATGTCGCCCGCCATCTTTGACACGCTCAGCATCGAGGTCAAAGCGGGACGGAAACCCGATGACATGCCCTATCTATTCCGAGCTTCCGGGCGCAAATTGAAATTCGCCGGACATCTCGCCGCCTATGGCAATGACGACCCGCGCGTCCGCCAGGCCCGCGACGACCAGAATCAATCTTTTCCTGATCTGGAAGCGGGCGAAACGCTTGACCGTCGAAAAATTCTGCCGGAACAGCATTTTACGCAGCCGCCTTCGCGTTACACCGAGGCGACGCTAATCAAGCAATTGGAAGACAAAGGCATCGGCCGGCCCAGCACTTACGCCCCCACCGTCAGCGTCATTCAAACCCGCGATTACGTGACGCAGACCGATCGCCGCTTGCATCCCACCAAGATTGGCACGATCGTCAGCGATCTGCTGTCTGAATACTTCGACGTAGAGATGGATTACGATTTCACCGCCAATATGGAAGACCAGCTTGACGAGGTCTCCCAAGGCAAATCTGATTGGCGGCCCATGCTCGATGAATTCTACGGCCCCTTTTCCGAGCGTCTCAACTCAGCGCGCGACAAGATGCCAAGGCAAAACATCGTCGAGAAAGTCGGCCGCCGCTGCCCCAGTTGCGAAAACGGTGACCTGGTCATCAAGCACTCGCGCTACGGGAAATTCATCGGCTGTTCCAATTATCCGGATTGCAAGCACACCGAACGCTACCTCGAGCGAATGGGTTTGCTCTGTCCCCAGTGCGGCGAGCAAGATCATGGCGAAATCGTCCAGCAGCGCAGCCGCAAGGGCCGAACCTTCTATGGCTGCAGCCGCTACCCCGATTGCGACTACACCGTGTGGCGGCTTCCGCGAGACCTGAAGAAGCTGGAAGAGCAATCGCCGACCGATTCTGCCCCTGAACAGCACTCTGCAAACCAAGCCGCGGAAGAAAACGCCGTATTCTAAGGCTGCCGCCGTCTCGCTTTGCGCCGATTCTGAACTGTGACTATACTGAACATCGTTGGCGCGCGACGCCCCCTTCGCGCACCGCTTCTTGTCGTGATTTCTCAGTTGCACTGAGACACTTGGACTCGAAAGGTTGCTGCTAATGAGTCTTCAAGGTCACCAATCGGATCGCGCGCAGACCGCCTCGCCATCGGCCGGCGCGCTCAGTCTTGCGAATCCGCGGATTCAAAAGCTGGTTGAATCGGGCCCCAAGCGCGGGACCATTCTCCTTGTCCTGATCGGCATGATAGTCGGGATGGTCACCGCCTATGTCATCATTCCGACAGAATTTACCGGCGCCTCTCCCCGCCACATGAGCCAGCAAGCGATTGGACAGTGGGTGCGCATGGTCGCCGTCGGGCACTCGCAGGACGTGCACTATGACGACAACAACGCGCTGCTGTTCTTGCAGCAAATCCCAGAGCCGCAACGCTTCGTGGAAGGCTTGGCCGGCAGCGCCACCGTCCCGGCCGCCGAACGAGCCGCGCTGGAAGCGCTGACTGAAATCAACGGATACGACGATTTAGTCGGAACGCTTGCGCCGCAAGACCCCGGGATTGCCCTGAGCACTTTGCAGATTGTGCTGGCGCTTGCTGCTGTGGCTGTCGTCGTTCCCCTCCTGACCATCGCCGGGCGAACGATTTATCCCGGGCAAGAGCAGGCAGATGAAGGCGCGGGAACGGTATCCCGAACCAGTTCACAGGTGTCACCATCATCGGCGGCTGCTCCGCAGCAATTTCAATCCTACAGCGAGGCAGCGCCCGTCACGCATTGGGGCGAAGACGAAACGGAAAAGAGCGGCAACCTGCATCCTCAATTTGGCGCGCCAGTCATGCGCGCGGTATCAACCTATGTGAAGGGGCAGAACTATGACGACTCCTTCGCGATTGAAATGGGTCCGGAACAAGGCAATCAGTTTCTCGGCGAATGCGGCATATCTGTCGCCACACGCGTGGGCAACGAGCTGCAATCGGTCGAATTTTGGGGCTTCGACATGGCATCGCAGGAGACCTTGACCAAAGTCTTCGCGGCGCCAGCGGCATTGAGCGATCCGGCGCTTGTTGCAGCCGTTGCCAACCGCGTCAAAGACCCGACAACCGATATCATCGCCGCTGAACCCGGCGCCCGGATGATAGTCGACAGCAGCGCAATTCAGATCCAGGCTGAAGTCAAATCCGTGCTCTGCAATTACGGCGGCGGCACGCCAAGCAGCGGGATTGAGACCTTGCAGATCGAGCTGCTGGCTTGGCATAAACAGAATCAGGGCGCGTCCGTGCCGGCCGAGGGCTATCCGGCGCCGGTCCACTCGCCATTCAACGAATATGCTGACCTCCAAATCACACCGCCTTCGCAAGCGGCATCGCCAGCGCCACCACCACCGGCCGGGGGCGCGGCATCGGCGCCAGCCACGCGCCCGGAAGACGAAGAGGAAGATCCCTTCGGCGGCACCGGCAATTTCATGCCCTACTCCTAGAAAAAAGCGAGCCCCATCCAGTGCGATGGGGCTCGTGAATTGGCGAAAAAAGGGTAATTGCCAAGACAATCGAAAACTTGTACGGGCGAGCCGGTGGCTAGCCCCCTTCTTGCTACTCGTTACCTGCAAGTTCTCCCACAAACTTCTTGACAGTCCTGAATTTGCTGACCGCCGAAATCAGATTCGATTGGGTTGCCGCTCTCAGCGAATATCGACGATACTGAACTTGATGACACCGTCTGGCGTCTCGACTTTCACCTTCTTGCCGATTCCCTTGCCGAGCAGAGCCGAGCCAATCGGGCTTTTCTCAGAGATCTTCCGCTCGCGCGGGTTGGCCTCCGCGCTGCCGACGATGTGGTATTCTTCTTCGTCGTCCTCGCCTTCTTCTTGAATCACCACGATTGAGCCGATGCGCACCTCGTCGCTGGCTTCGCTATTCTCGACCACGATCGCATTTCGCAAGATCGCTTCAATATGCTGCACGCGCCCTTCAATGAATCCGAGCTGCTCCTTGGCATCGTGGTAATCGGCATTCTCCTTGAGATCGCCTTGCGCCGCCGCCTCTTTCAGCCTCTGCGCCAGCGCGGGACGCCGCGTTTCCCGCAGCTGTCTCAACTCGCGGCGCAGCGCGTCTTCGCCCTCTATCGTCAGATAAGTTTCTTCTGTGGCCATGTGTCGCTTCTTTCGAATTCATCCCTGGATGGCGCGCTTTGCGCTTTCTGCGGGTCATCACGATACTCGTTGACCAGGGCGCGGATATTCTGCTGATGCAACTGCTGGACGATGCCGTTCAACAAAACGTGGCTCTTGCCGCAGGCCGCGAGCGAGACCCGATTTTCTATGTCTTCCAGTCCTTTTTCCAGCGCGACTCTTACCGCTTCGTCCAGCCTTCGCAGATATTCAATGTCGCTCGTGATCTTTTCCGGCACTTCGCCGCGCAAGATGATCTCGCCGTGGCCCTGCACAATATTCTCATAATCCCGTTCCAGTAGCCGCGTTAAAGACGCCATGAAGTCGGCGAACTGGCCGTCGACAAAGTAAGGAATCGGCATCACCGTATCAGCCGCAAACAACACTTCTTCCTCTTCGAGCAAACAGACTATCGAATCCTGGCTGTGCCCGGGGCTGGCGCGCAGTTTGAAGCGCGTGCCGCCAATATCCAGCGCCAATTCATCGTCAAAGGTGATATCAGGCAAGATCAGCTCAACCGAATCGAATTCTCCCGCGTTTGCCTTCATCTGTCGCAAGCTCTCGCGACCCCGCGTATCGAGCATATCGCGGCACAGTTGGTGCGATATGACGCGGGCGCCGGGGAAAAAACAGGTCCCGGTCGTGTGATCGGCGTGGAAATGCGTATTGATGACGTAATTCACCCGCGAGCCCAAGCCCTCTTCGACGTAGCGGAGGATCAACAGCGTCTCCTCCGGGTAGAGCAAGGTATCGATCAGCACGGCGCCATCACCAGTTAAGACTAGGCCCGCAGTCACCTGCGCATACTGGTCACTGCGGAAGACAAAGATGTGATCCGTGATTCGTTCGCGTTGCATCGACAGGAGGTCTTTTCCGATTTTCAAGCGGGCGCCCCGCCGCGTTCAGTATAGAGGGCGCGCAAATGAAAATCAAGTGAACGGACGCCAGCCCATGTTGCCTCTCGACCGCGCTGCTGTATACTGAAAGCAATAATAGGCGTGAAAGAAATTCAACTGCGATGACATCCCCGAGTGTTGCTCTGCGCTGTCTTGCGCTTCTGCTCGTTCTTGTTGTCACGCCATTAGACCTACCCGCATCCGCTCAAAATGCGTTGCGGATTGGCGTCATAAGCGCGGCCGACAGCGCTATGGTCAAGAGCGCGCAACTGGCCGCGCGACAGATTAACGACGAAGGCGGCATCGGCGCGGCTGACGGCGCCGCGTTCAGCCTGGCAGTCGTGCATACGCCGCCGGAGAATATGGAAGTCGCCATTGCCAACATGCGCCAGGCGAGCGTCATCGCTGTCATCGGACCGGAGCGCGCCGAGCTTGTTACACGCTATATGTCACAGCTGCAGGCGCTTGATGTACCGATCATCACGCCGGCAACGGGCGACACTGTCCTGCTGCAGGATCATACGAATCGGCTCTTCCGCAGCCGCGCGCGAGCGAGCGTTACAACCGCCGCTCTGGCGGACTATCTGGTAAGCAAGCTGAGGATCCGAACCATCCGGACTGTGCAGCTCGACCAAGCCAGCACAGTCACCTTGATTACCCTGGCGAATTCACTCTCGCCTTATGGGGTCAGCCTCTCAAACACCCTGGTCATGGATGACGAGCCAGACGCGGAATCCATCGCCCGCGACATCGTCGAATCTGATCCGGATCTGGTCGCCATCTATGGTCCCCCGCTGGCTTCGGCCCAAGTTTACAATCGTATTCACGCCGCCGGCTACTCGGGCGCGCTTGTCTATGATCAGGCGGATAATCCTGCATTTTCCGATATCGTGCCGGCCGACGATCTGTCGGGGATTATCGCCGCCGGCGCCTGGTCGCCATCGCTGCAGGATGCCGCGAGCGAAGCTTTCGTGCTGGATTACGCGCGCGAATTCGGTCAACTGCCGGACGCTCTCGCCGCCGCCAGCTATGACGCGGTTCGCGCAATCGCAGCCTCAATCATCGGCGTTGGCCGCCCCAGCGACAATCTGGCCGCGCTCAATCGTTTCCAAGGCGTTCAAGGCCTGCTGAATCCGGCCGAACTCATTCGTGGCGAGCTGAGCAGCAATGCCGTTGTGACTCAGCTGAACGAGCGTGGCGCGCCGAATGTCGTCGCTCGCTATCGCGGTGGCAGACCGATTAGCGAAGGCGCGTCGCTCGTCGCCCGGGAATCGCCAACGCCCGCGCCTACCCCGACGCTGGCGCCGACATCGACTCCGTCGGGCCATTCCCTGGTCATACAGAGCCGCGTGCAAAATGTGCGGAGCGGGCCCGGGCTTCAATTTGATGTTATCGGTCAACTGCCGCAAGGCACGCAAGTCCGCGTACTCGGAGCCACTCCCGATTTTTCCTGGCTGGTCATCGATTTCCAGGGACAGTGGGGCTGGCTGGCTGCTTATCTGGTCGAGACCTTCGGCAACCGCGCGCTCTTGCCGGTGATTCAGCCGCCGGCCTCGCCCACGCCAGCGCCGACTTCCACCGCAGCGCCGTCGCGCGATCCCGATCTGGTGGTCCTTTACGCGGAACCGACCCGCATCATCCTGGACCAGCCTATGTCCGTCAGCGTCACGGTGAAGAATCAAGGCTTGACCGCCACCGGACCATTCGCCATCGCCGCGTCATTCCAGCCCGGCGACCGATACACAGGCGTCAACTCAAATGGTCTGGAAGCCCTCGGGCAAACCACCCTGCAACTGAGCCAAACCCTCAGTGGCGCGTCCGGTCCGCAGTCGGTAATCATTGTCGTTGATCTTAATGAGCAGGTTCCGGAGGGCGCGGCGGGTGAAGCCAACAACCGCGCCTATGCTCACAACTACATCGCCGACCGGCCTTTTCTCGCCAGCGGGACGACCACCATCGGCGTCGGCAATATCGACCTGGACGGCTACGGCAACCCCGACCTTGCCTGGACCGGACGCGACCTGGTGGCGCTGGGCGGGGCCGGCATGTATTTGCTCTACGACTTCAACTCTATCGACCAGGTACATTACGATGCAATCAATATTACGCTGGCCACCCTTGAGTCGCTGCCCCTTGATCTCTTGAGGGACGCGATCCTCGGGCTGCGCACCGCGGACGGGCATCACGCGGTCCTGCAGCCGATCAATGCGGCGCGCGACGGACCGATCACATTTGACTACCGCGTTTACCGCTAGACGGCCACCTTTTCAATCGCGACGACATATCAGTCATCAAGCACAATCTCGACAAGTGTCGTGCGATAGGCTTCTACCTGCACGCTCTCCCGATACGTCAGCGCGTCATTCTCGTCCAGCACCACGATCTCGTACTCGCCTGCGAGCAAGTCGCCCGCCACGAAGTTTTCGCGCCAGACCGGGTCGGCATTCACATCCTCGCCACCGTATGTGAATACATCAAGGCTGACTTCAGTTGACCGCACCGCTACGCGCCGGCCCGCGATCGGGCCGCCATCCTGATCACGCACGGAACCCACGATCATCCCGTGTTCGAGATAATGCTGCAGCCACAGTTCCGGGTTGCGCGTTTGGCGATGGTCAAAGGGATCGCTCACCCGCACCTCAAAATGCAAATGCGGGCCGAGGGCGACGCCGCTCGATCCGACCCATCCCAGGCGCGACTGGTCGCCAACGACTTGTCCCGTTCTTACCTGGATCTTCTCCAAATGCCCGTACAGTGTGAAAAGTTGACGCCCAGCCAGCGAATACAAGTCATGCGCGAGCACAACCACATTGCCGTAATAATCCAATTGAGGACCCAGCAGCGTTTCCGAGTCATCGCCGGCGAAGACCACCCGCCCCGCTTTGGCCGCGTACACAGGCGTATTTCGTTCGTTTACAAATTCAACACCGAGATGCACTGGCCGCGTATTCAAGCGCGTATCGCCATAGGCGTAAGACCGGTCGATCCAATGCGTGTTCTCGTCCGTCAATTCGATCGGCCGATGCAGGATGTTGTGTTCGACCCTTTCAATCGCCGCCATCTCGGTCGCCGATAGCGGAACCAGATTGATCGTCTCACGCGTCGGGGTGGCGTCCTGCGAATCGGCGCGCGCCATCCATAGCAGAACGGTGAAAATCAGCCACAGATTCCGCCACATTGGACAAAGTCGCAGTTCCATGAACAGCCCGTCATTCGTTTACTATTGAAAACTCAGTCGTGCCAAGCGCCTCGCCATTTGCAATCAGCGTCGCCGCGTAATTTCCGGGGGTGAATGGGAAGGCCACCGGCGTCGCGTAAAACCAGATGCACACCGATGAGCGCGAGAAATCGGCCTGCCACTCCACGCTATAAACGCTACGCCCATCGAATAGCCAGTCCACTTCAAACAAGGCGCCGGACTGCAGATTCGTGACGCGCGCCGTGACAAAAATCCGGTCGGCGCTTGAGCTGAACTGGCTCACGAGACCGTTCGAACAACCGCTGGCGGGATCGGTGCTCCGCGCTGTCGAGAGGTCCGTGACGCGCATCGCCGAATCGAGCGGCCTCTGCGCCGTTTCACCAGCCATCATATCGTCTTCGAGCGAACCACCCATATCTTCCGCGCTCACAACAACCGCCCGCACCTCAGGCGTGCCCGTATGATGCGCGCGCAGCGTCGCGCCCAGCGCCGCATTCACCGCGGACAGCCGGGCGATGCGCGTCCCCGCCGCGACGATGGTTTCGACCACCATGACCTGTTCGTCCGTCGCGGCCGCGCGAATCGAATCGTCTTCCGCCGCGTACAGCGTCAAGTCAGAATCAATCACCGCGACAACGTCGTCGCCGCTGAGCGCCTGGCAGCCCGCCAGCAACATCAGTCCCACCAAATAGACTGCGCCTAACATTCGCCGCGCCACTGCTTCGCCTTCCGGGCAAACCTTCACCGAATAATTCCCAACCGCAAACATTATAGCAATTCGACGAAGCCAATGGTGAATGGGAGACGATGCCACATACTTCAGACTTGGTAGTTTCTGACGATATATCTACTTTGCTAAGCAATCCAAATAACTCGCGGCCTTTTGTGTCCTCAGTGGATCCAAGTAAGTGATGAGAATGATTGCAGCAGGGGAGAAATCCCCAAATAATCGACATGCTGTAGGGGCGAGCCGGTGGCTCGCCCACTGTTTCTGCAGATTGCTTGTCAGTTTTCGCATGACAAACTTGGCCTCACTTCTGTGCTCTCGGTGGTGAAAAATATTGCGACTATCTCTTTCGCCAACTTCCTCGCGCTTGAAGAAGACGCATCACTCTGTTAAGATGCGGGCAGAATGCCCCCGTAGCTCAGGGGATAGAGCGCTGGTTTCCGGAACCAGGCGCACAGGTTCGAATCCTGTCGGGGGTGCAAGCCAACTGGCGTCGGCTCGGGTATATCGTGATGTCGGCGCTTTCCCAGTCAAACTCCGAGTCGCTTCCGGTAGTCGCCCATGTTGATGACCGTCTTCTCCCGCCGCGACTCTTCGGCCGCGAACGCCAGCAGATGGCTCTCCAGCGACTCGCGCGCAGTGGTCACGCTGTCGTCCGGCTGCCCATTCAGCGTGTTGATAAAGCTGCGCACGATGCCATAATCGCCGCCGCCGTGGCCGCTGCTGTCGCGCGCGATCACCGGCACATCTTCGACTTCTCCGCTCAGGTGATGGCGCAGGCGAATCTCATGACCGCGCGAAGAGAACTTTCCATATACTGTCGCCTTGGTCCCATCCCAGCGCATCGTTCGGCATTCTTCGTCGCTCTGCCCGTTCATGACCAGCGTGACCGTCGCACCGTCTGCCATCTCCATATTCACCGTCTGATGATCAACGACGTCGTTATCGCAAAGATAGACGCACCGACCGTACCAATCCGTCTTCAGCCGCTCCAGCCGCGCAGCGCTGGTCGGGACGTAGGACACGGCGTTCTGCGGCCAGCCTTCGCCATCGCGCGCGTAGAGTTTCGTCGCCTCATATTTGCAAGTGTCCGCCGCCGGGCAAGGATCGGTGCAGCGCTCGGTCGCGCCTTCGGGCGCATTCTCCGGCCGGAAATGAATCAAACTTCCAAAGGACTGAAGCCAAGCCACCTTCTGCTGCAGTATCCACAACAAGACATCAAAATCGTGGCAGCACTTGCTCAAGATCATCGGTCCGGAGGTCGCTTCCCGGCGCCAGTTGCCGCGAACAAAGCTATGCGCCATGTGGTAATAGATCAGGTTTTCGCGATGGCTGACGCTGATGATCCTGCCCAATGCCCCAGACTGCACCACCGCGCGCAGCGCCTGCCAGAAAGGTGTATACCGCAGGACATGACAAATTTGCAACAGCCGCCCGCTTTCTTCCGCCTTTGTGACCAGACGCAGATTCTCTTCCAGCACCGGCGCCATCGGCTTCTCCAGCAGCACATCATAGCCCAGATCCAGCATCCGCATCGTCGACTCGAAGTGCATGCGGTCCATCGTGCAATTGATGACCGTCGGCGCCAGCTGCCGGCCGCTCTCCAGTAGCGACTGCCAATCATGAAACACCATCTCAGGCGCGATATCATGCTCGCTCAAGAAGCGCTCGCGCCGAATTGGGTCCGGCTCGGCCAAGCCTACGACCTGAAGTTCATTGGGAAACGCAGCCGCAAATCGGCCGTAAGCCATGCCGCGCCCACCGGCGCCCACGATGATCGTGTCGATCGCTGCCATCGGTCTTTCTCCCGCTTTGTCTCGCCGCCCGCCAATGCGATTCTACCGCAAATGCGCGTTGCATACCGCAAGCCGCCCGCATAATGAAGATCACGCTAATCGCGAATGCGGCTGTCGGAGACTATCGCTTGCTGGTAGATTGGTAGAAAAAGTCGCATGACATCACGCTAGAGGCTGACGTTTGGCGGACGAAATCACCATCGGGCTCGATATTGGCGGCACCAAGATGGCCTTCGTCGTCGCCGACCGACAAGGCAACATTCACCACGCTTCATCGCTGCCTACCGAGGCGCAAGCCGACTTCGCTCTCACGCTCAAACGAATCATCGAGCAGCTGAATCCGCTCATCGCGCGCTACGAAAATGTCTGCGGGATCGGCATCGGCGTGCCAGGACCGGTCGATTCCGTCCGCGGAGTCGCCCTGCATGCGGCCAATCTCGGCTGGAAGAATGTCGGCTTGCGCGACGCCATCGCTGAGCTGCTACTGCGTCCGTTGCCGATTTATCTGGACAACGACGTCAACGCTGGCGCTATCGGCGAAAAACTATTCGGCGCGGCGAAAGGCGTCTCCAATTGCCTCTACTTAATTGTCGGCACCGGTCTGGGCGGCGCCGTCATTTCGAACAATCGGCTCCTGCGCGGCGCCTCAAATTCCGAAATGGAGATCGGGCATGTATCGCTGGATCCGATCAACGGGCTCCTATGCGCTTGCGGTCAGCGCGGCTGCCTCGAGACGACGGCCTCGGGCAAAGGCATCGTCGCCCAGGCTCTCGATCGCATCGGTGACTACCCCCATTCGAGGCTGAGTTCGAAAGCGATCACGACGCATGAGATCATACGACTGGCGGGAGAAGGCGACGCCTTGGCTGTCAAAGTGATGAACCAAGCGGCGGACGCGCTCGGTATCGCTTGCGCCTGGTGCGTCAACCTCTTCAACCCCTCTCTGATCATCTTCGCCGGCGGTCTCGCCCGCGCCAGCTGGCATCTGCTGGAGAAGCCGCTCCGGCAATCCATGCGCGCGCGCTGCTTGCCGCTAAATGACGAAGCCGTCACTCTATCGCTGTCGAAGTTGAACGATGGGGCCTTGGGCGCCTCGGCCCTCGCTTGGCATCAAGAAGAACAGACGGACCAACCATGAGAATCGCCATTGCCGGCATCGCCACGGAGAGTTGCACCTTCTCGCCCCTGCCGACTAGACTCGACGACTTCCGTCTGACTCACGCGCGCGATCCGCAATTCGCCCAACTCTACCCATTTCTGAAAAAATACCCGGATGGCGAATTCTTTGGCACGGTCACAGCCAAAGCAATGCCCGGCGGACCGGTCGAAGCCAGCGCATACGCTGTCCTAAAGGCGGAAATCCTCGAACGGCTGGACCGCCTGCGCCCACTCGATGGCCTTTACCTCGACATGCACGGCGCTATGAATGTCAGCGGCATGGACGATGCCGAAGGCGAATTCTTCACCGCGATCCGCATGACGCTGGGACCGGACTGTCTTCTCTCCGCCAGTTACGACTTGCACGGCAATGTCTCCGAGCGCGCCATGGCCGCTCTCGACATCATCACTGGCTATCGAACGGCGCCGCATATCGATGTTTTGCAAACGCGCGAAAGGGCGGTCCGGCTGCTGCTGCGCTGCCTGCGCGAGGGCATTCGTCCGCGCAAAGCCTTCGTCAAGATCCCGGTCGGCTTGCCGGGCGAAATGACCAGCACCGAATGGGCGCCGGGCCGCAGCATCTATCGGGCGATTGAGCCGGAAGTCGATGGCGAACGCGTCATGGATGCTACGATTCAGGTCGGATACGTTTGGGCCGACGAGCCGCGTATGACCGCTTGCACCATCGCCATCGGAATAGACATCGCCGCGATTTCCCAGGCGGCGCGGCGTCTCGCTCAACGCTACTGGGATCATCGCGCGGACTTCCGCTTCGGCGTCGAAGCGCGCTCAGTCGATGACTGCATTCGATTGGCGATGCAAGAAAAGGATCAGCCGGTGCTCATCAGCGATGCCGGCGACAATCCCACCGCCGGCGGCGTCGGCGATGTGACCTATTTCTTGGAGCGCGCTCTCACGCTTCAACCGCCCGACCTGGTCTACGCCAGCATTCCCGACGCTGAAGCTGTGCAACGCTGTCTCCGCGCCGGCTTGGGCGCTGCTATCGAGTTGGAGATCGGCGGCAAACTGGACCGGCGCCACGCGAGTCCGCTGCCGGTTCGGGGTCGCGTAAATTTCATCAAGGCTGACGGGGAAAACCCTCAAGTCGTGCTTCGCGTGGATGGCATCCGAATCATCCTGACAGCGCGCCGCACGCCCTTCCATTACCGCAGGCAATTACTCGATCTGAATATCAAGCCCGAAGCGCATCGCATCATCGCCGTCAAAGTTGGTTACCTCGTGCCCGAGCTCAATGCAATTGCGCGCAGAAACTTTCTGGCGCTTTCGCCCGGCGCGGTGAATCAAGATATCACCTCGCTGCCATTCAAACGCATAACCCGTCCCTGCTATCCCTTTGACCCCGACATGAAATGGTCGCCCAGGGTACAGCTCATCTAGCGCCGCCCATAGCCTGCATGTAGCGCGACCGCCATTCTGTCTGTTATACTAGCGACGCTTGATCCTTCGTCCGTCGCAAACGCAAACTCAAATCTGACAGGAGAATGTGATGAACAGAACTTTTAGAGTCCTCCTTCTGGTCGCGATTCTTGGCCTTTTTGTGGTCAGCGCCAGCGCCCAGACCGGCGGCATACTCATCGGCACCAACTTTGGCGGCGATCCCACCACAATTAACCCGCTGCTCACCAACAATACGGTCGATCTCTCCCTGACCGAATTTCTCTTCCCGAACATCTACAACATCGATCCGGTCACGCGCGCGCCGATGAAAGGCGGACGCAACGACCAGGACAATGGTTTGGCGCTCGATTGGTCGCTCTCCGATGATGGCTTGGTCTATACCTTCACCTTGCGCGACGATGTCACCTGGAATGATGGCACGCCCGTCACCGCTCATGATTACAAGTTCACCTTTGACGCCCTGGCCAGCGGCGAAACTTCGTCGCCTCGCGGCAGCGTCCTGCAAAGCGTGGACAGCGTCGAGGCGGTGGACGACACGACCCTGGTGGTGAATTTGAAGCGGGCGTCCTGCCGCGCGCTCGACGAATTGAATGACTTCGGCATCCTGCCCAAACATCACATCGAACCGCTGATCGCCGGCGACTTCGCCGAAATTGACAATCTCGAATACAACAAGAATCCATCCGTCACCTCCGGCGTCTTCAACTTTGGCGCCCTGGTCGCCGACGAACAGACCAGCATGATCCGCAACGCAAATCACTGGCTGGAAGTCTCGCCAGAAGGCTATATCCTGCGCAACGTGCCGGATCAATTGGTCGGCATCGAGCAATTCCTGGCCGGCGAGGTCAACTCGGTAGGCACCGCGGGCTCCGCTTCCGTTCCTGCCGTGCGCATGCAAGAGTTCCGCGATCGCGCCGAAGCGGGCGAATTCCAGGTTTACGAATATGTCGATGACGGTTTGACCTTCGTCGGCTTTAACCTCGCTGACCGCAGCAATCCGCTCAACGGCTTGGACGAGGACGGCAATCCCGTCGATCAAGGCAATCACCATTTCTTCGGCGATATCCGTGTGCGCCAGGCGCTGGCTCAAGCGGTGAATTATGCCGACATCATCGAAGGCGCGGCCGAGGGCGAAGGCATCCAGGTCAATAGCTTCGGCACGCCTGCGCTCTGGGGTTACGATGACAGCATCGAGCCCTGGGAATACAACCCCGACGCGGCGCTGGCTTTGCTGGCGGAAGCCGGTTTCGTCGACCACGATGATGACCCCGGCACGCCGCTCGTCGCCACCGAAGACGCCCTTTACGCCGAAGCCGGCACCGAATTCGCTTTCGAACTGCTGACGAACTCGGGCAATCTCGTGCGTGAAGCAGCCGGCACCGTCATTCAGGATCAGCTGGGGCAGATCGGCATCGCCGTCGATTTCCAGACGATCGAGTTCGGTCCCCTGGTCACCTTCCTGCTGGGACAAGACTTTGATGCCATCATGATCGGCTTCACCAATCTCGCTCAAGATACCGATGCGCGCAACGTCTTCACGCCGGTCGGCGATACGGTCGGCGGCGGATTCAACTTCGTCTCCTATCGCAATGACCGCGTCACCGAGCTTTACGACCAGGCGCTCTCGCTGCCCGGCTGCGATCTTTCCGAGCGGCAGGCGCTCTATCACGAAATCAGCCAGATCCTGCACGATGAAGTTCCCTGGTGGTGGCTCTTCGCGCCATTCTCCATGTACGCGGAATCGAATGCGGTGCAGAATTGGATGCCCTATGCCGAAACGCGCTACGCCAACATGGCGGAAATCGCCATCAGCCCCTAGCATTCTGGCATAAGCTAAGTAGGAACGCGCCGGCCCTCACTGGCGCGTTCCCAGCGCAACCGTAGGGGCGACATACCATGTCGCCCGTCTAAGTATTCTAGTCTCGCGGAGCCTGCCTCCCCCTCTCGAAGTGCAGTGTCTACGCGCACCACTTGTGGGAGAGGGGGCCGGGGGGTGAGGGGTAACACAACCCACATGATCAAATACATCTTCCGCCGCCTGATACAATCCATCCCGACCTTCTTTGGCATCACCCTGCTTTCCTACCTGCTGCTGTGGCTGGCGCCGGGGAGCGTTGTCGAACGCCTTTATTTGGCGCCGAATATTAAAGCCGAAACCCGCGCGCGCCTGGCCGCCCAACTGGGGATCAACGACCCCTTCCACATCCAGTACCTGCGCTGGCTGGCCGGCGATGACTGGCTGCGCTGGGACACCGATGGCGATGGCGTTGCCGATCAGTCCTTCACCTTGCTCGCGAAGTTGGATGAAGACGGCGACGGGGTACCCGAGCCGCCGGGCGACAACTATGGGATCTTGCGCGGCGATTTCGGCCGTTCTTTCGTCAAAAAACAGCCGGTGATGGATGTCTTCATGGCAAACCTACCCGCTACCCTGGAGTTGGGAATCGCCACCGTCCTGACATCGCTGGCGATCGGCATTCCAGTTGGCGTCCTCTCCGCTGTGACCAGGGGGCGCGCCTTCGATAATGTCTCGCGCGTTATGGCGGTTATCTTCGACGCAATTCCAAACTTCTATTTGGCTTACATCCTTATATTTATCTTCGCCGTCCTGCTGGACCTCGTGCCCATCGGCGGCCGTTGCGTGCCGAATCTCTATGGCGTTTGTCCGCCGTTTTATGTCCGTCTCGTCTACCTGATCTTGCCCACCTTCGTTTTCGCTGCCGGCTTCATCGCCCTCTTTTCCCGCTACGTGCGCACCTCCACCTTGGAAGTGCTGAACCAGGATTACATCCGCACTGCCCGCGCCAAAGGTCTCTCGCCGCAAGTCGTGAATTTTCGCCACGCCATGCGCAACGCAATGATTCCCGTCGCCACGCTGCTCGGTCCCATCATCACCAACATTTGGGCCGGCGCCATCGTCATCGAAACCGTTTTCGCCTGGCCCGGGGTCGGGCGCATCGCCTTTACCTCAGCCATTCAGCAAGATTATCCGGTCGTGATGGGCATCGTCATCTTCGCCTCCATTGGCACGATCCTGGGCTTCCTCCTCTCCGACATCCTGTACGTGCTCATCGATCCGCGCATTCGCATTCACTAGGAGCGGCTGATGCAGGCTGATGATCGCAAACTCAAGCTCGAAGCGGATGCAATCCTCCGCAGTCGCTCGCTTACGGACCTGGCGCTGGCGCGGCTTTGGCGGGACCGCCTGTCGATGACAGCAATCGGCGTTCTGCTGTTCTTGACCGCGGCGTCTATTGCCGCCCCGCTCATTACCGGCGTCCTCGGCGTCGATCCCAATACTACCGACGCCTCGGGTTCCAAATACCTGCCGCTCTTCAGCGAGGGTCACCTGCTCGGCACCGACAATTTAGGGCGCGATCACCTGGCGCGCTTGCTCTACGCCGGCCAGATTTCGCTCTTCATCGGCTTCATGTCAGCTTTCCTTGCCCTGGTCATCGGCGTCACGCTGGGCATCATCACCGGCTACTACGGAGGCATCATCGATGATTTTGTCAATTGGATCATCACAACGCTCAACGCCATACCGGGCCTGGTGCTGCTGATCGTTATCACCGCAGTGTTCCGGCCGGACGCCAATTCCCTGATATTGGTCATCGTATTTCTAACCTGGACGGCGACAACCCGCCTCGTCCGCGGCGAGACCCTCGCCATCCGCGCCCGCGAATATATTGTTAGCGCGAAAGCGGTCGGCGCGTCAGACTTCCGCCTCATGCGCGTCCACATCCTGCCCAATGTATTCTCTCTGACCGTCGTCACCCTGGCGCGCAACATCGGCATCGTCATGCTGATAGAGGCTTCACTGAGTTTTCTTGGGCTGGGCGTGCAGCCGCCGGACGCCACCTGGGGCAATATGCTCAGCAAATCGCGCGAGTTCATCACCATCGCGCCCCACCTGATGGTCCTCCCCGGCCTGCTCATTACGACGGTCGTGCTCTGCCTCTATATCATCGGCGACGGTCTTCGCGACGCCTTCGATCCCACCGCCACCGATTAACGCTTGCGGCCAGTATGTCGACACACGCGCGACAATGCCGCCGCCCACGCAAAATACCTTGTGTGTTGTTGTACAGACGGAATGCTGTGGGCGAGTCACCGCCGGCGGTCAGTGTCTACGCGACCTCGCCCCTACGGAT
>WTGC01000091.1 GCA_011523705.1 Chloroflexota bacterium
GGGTTTGGGGTGGGGGTGAGAAAGCCCTTAAAGACCGCACCCTGACCAATCTCTACAACGCCCTGGCCGTCTTCCGCGGGCGCGACAGCATGAAGACCAAACCCGCCGCCGCCGACTTCGCCCCCCGCCTCGACCAGCTCCACCGCGAACTCGACCGCGCCGTCTGCGCCGCCTACGGCTGGGACTCTGCGATTCTGGATGATGAGGAAGAAATTTTGCGGCGGCTGCTGGCGCTGAATCTGGCACGGGCGGCAAACATATAAACACCCCTTCCTTAGCTTGCTGGGGAAGGGGCCGGGGGATGGGGTTGAACGCGGCTCAGCCCGATTGAATGCCGCTGTCTGGTTCCTCGATTTTGACGGCCCAATGATCAGCGATGGCGAGCAGGATGGCGCGGTTTTCAAGCAGCATGGCTTTGGATTCTCGCATGATCTCAATGCTCCGGTCCATAGACGCTATCGTGCGGTCCATAGACGCTATCGTGCGGTCAGCGCTCGAGACAAAGTCCTTTGCCTCATTCTCGCTGCCGCTGTCGTCTGTCGCTGTCACGATGCTGCGGCTTCGTCCCTTCAATCTTCGCTGCCCGGAATCTCGATGGTGAGGCCCGCGTGTTCGGCGAGGCTCAACAGTATGATGCGATTTTCGCGTATGGCGGCGCTGTTTTCCAGCACGACCCGCTCTATCGAATCCTGCCGGTCGTCCATTCGCTTCTGCCGGTCTTCCATTTGAATCTGCCGGTCGTCCATTTGCATCTGCCGGTTTTCCATCTGAATCTGCCGGTTTTCAATGCTGACCAGCTTCTGACGATTCTCGTCGGCAATGTCGCGCGTTTCGTTCAGGGTCTTCGAATAGCTGTCAAGGTGACCCAGAATATTCGACTGCGTCGTTCGCAGCGTCTCAATATCGTTTTCTGCGCGATTGAGTCGGGTCTCGGTCGTGTCCAATACCATGCTGTCATCTCCCTGTGTTGCTCGCAGTGTATTTGCGCTAAGCCAATCTGTCAAGTCGTCCGCGTCTGGCCTGCCTGCCTGGCGAAGAAGCGCGCCTCCGCCTCGACGAACTCGACCGCGCCGGCGATGCTCGGATTCGGCGGCGTATCGGGCGGCATCGGATGAACACAGGCTCTCAGCAAACAGGGCGCGCCCCGCAGGTCGACGACCGCTTCGCCCACATGCCCGGCGCCGACCGCTTGCAGATACAGGGCAGTCCCCTCGATGCGCGTGGAGGCGGCGGGCGCAAGGATTATTTGCAAGCGCGCCCCATCGTCGCGCGGGCGCAGCCGGACGCGAATGCTCGGGTCGTGGATGGGCGGCACATGGTAGAGCCAGTCCGCCGTCTCATCGACCAAGCCCATGGTGACGATTGCCGCCAGTTTGGCGCGGTTCTCGCGGTCGAGCGCCCCGGCGATATTGGCTGCGTGATATCCCATGCCATCGAGCACGATCAGGGTCGAGCGGCCGCCGGTCTCGCGGCAGTGGAGGATAGCGGCGCTGCACGATCGGCCCAGATCAAGCAGCAGCGTATTTTGACGCTCCGGGGCCTGCAGCCGGCGCAAGAAAGTATAAAGGCGCGGCAGCAGCGCCAGGTCGCCGGCGATATTCGCGCTGTAGAGCAGAGTGATTCTCAGCGGTTCGTCCATTCGGCCCGCCGCTTTTCGATGAAGGCGCGCATGCCCTCGACCTTGTCTTCCGAGCCGAAAGCGACCAGGAAATTGCGCCTCTCGAAAGCCAAGCCCTCTTCCAGCGTCATCTCGTAGGCTTTGTTCACCGCCTCCTTGGTCAGGCGGATGGCGACTTGCGAGCGGCGCGCGACCTTCTGGGCGATTGAAATGGCGACGTCCATATATTCGTCCAGCGGCGCCGCGCGATTGACCAAGCCGTAGTGCAGCGCTTCTTCCGCTTTGAGCTTGCGGTCGGTCAGCATGATTTCCATCGCCAGCGCCTTGCCCACCGCGCGCGTCAGGCGTTGCGTGCCGCCGGCGCCGGGGATGATGCCCAGGTTGATCTCGGGCTGGCCGAAAAGCGCCGTCTCCGACGCGACGATCATGTCGCAAGCCATGGCGATCTCGCAGCCGCCGCCCAGCGCGTAACCGGAAACGGCGGCGATGACCGGCTTGCTCAGCCGCTGCATTTCGAAGCGCTCGATCAGCGAGACCGTCATTAGCATGTCAATCGCCGTCATGCCGTCCATCTCTTTGATGTCGGCGCCGGCGGCGAAGGCTTTGTCGTCCCCGGTCAGGATCATCGCGCCGATGCTCGGGTCGCTGTTGAAGGCGAGCATGGCTTCGTTCACTTCGTCCATCAGAGGCGAGCTCAGGGCGTTCAGCGCTTTCGGCCGATTCAACCGCACCCGCCCGACGCCTTCCGCCGGCTGGTCGACCAGGATGTATTGGTAGCTCATGGGATGATCCTTTCGCTCGCTCGGGGAATACGAATGGCGCTATCCTAGCACAAAGCGCCGCAACACGTGACACCTGTGGCAAATCCAACAGGCGTAAGGCTTGTCCGCTGCTTGACCACAATAAGTTTGTGGCTGTCAGATAGAGGTACTGTAGACACACGCGCTGCACGGCAACGGCTCACGCAAAATATCTTGCTTGTTGGTGTTCAGACGGAATACTGTGGGCGAGTCACCGCCTCGCCCCTACGGATCTTTACCGAAGCGCCCCTACAGGTTTCGTCAAGGTCGGGCTGAAGGTCGAACTGAAAGGCGGCGCAGCATGAAATGCAAATCAGCTATCGAGGAAAGCCAGAATCCGAGCGACCGCTTCATCGACGCTGACGCCATCGCGCGCCCATTGCCAATCCCCGCGCGCCGCATCAACCGCGCCGCCGGCTGAAAGCTCAATCGGCTTCCAAAGCGCCAGATGATCGGGCGTATAAGGCGCGTATCGCTTTGGATCGGTCGGTCCCATCAGCATGACCGTCTTGGCGCCGCTGGCCGCCGCCAGGTGCGTCAAGCCGCTATCGTTGCCGACATATACCAATGCTTTGGCCGACAGCGCGCCGATCTCCTGGAATGTCAGCCGATCCACCCAGCTGACCGAGCTTGCGTCCAACTGCCGTTCGACTTCTGCGACGAGCTCGCGGTCGCCCGGTCCGCCGAGCAGGATGACGCTGGCGCCCCTTGGCGCTGCGACGCGATTGAGCATCTCCGCGAGCTGCCGCGGCGGAAAGCGCTTCTCGGCCAGCTGCGCGCCCGGATTGACGCCGCCGCCGGGATGCGCCAGGATGAAAGGCGCTTCCACGCCTTCTACCGCAAGGCGCGCGTCAACGGACACCCGCGCGGCCGCCGCAACCGGCAAATTGGCGTAGGCATGAAGCTCACGCCCTGCGACCGCGCTGACTGCCCGGAGGTAAATCTCGCTCTCGTGCTCACGGGCAGCAGGGTCAATGGGCACGCGCAGGTTGTAGCCGAAGCCGCGCCCGCCGCTGTCCAAGCCGGCGCGGATGGGAATGCCGGCCAGGAGGAGCGCCAGGCTCATCGAGGGCGAGCGAACCAGCGAAACCGCCAGATCGAAATCGCCGGCGCGAAGGCGGCTCACCAAGCGCAGCAGCGTTACTGGCGTTCGCAACGGCATGTCCTCCCCAATATCCAAGATTCCGTTGACCGCCGGGTGATGCTCGATGGCGCGCGCCGACCAGGGACCGACCGCCCAGCTGATATGGGCCTCGGGAAAGGTCTCGCGCAATGCCGAGAGCGCCGCCGTCGCCATCACCACATCGCCGATGCAGCAGGGGCGCAGGAAAACGATGCGCCGCGGCTCGCCCACGAACGCGGATGCGGGAAAGGCATGTTTCAGCATCGAATACAGCATCGGCGCTCACAAACTGCTAGACGGATTCTAGGCAAAATGTAATGCAGAGGGGCGCTGAGGGCTAGTGAAACCTTTCCTCATGCTAACCGTCAGATTCTGTGGCCGTTTCCAGTGCGAGAGCATGTGAGAGACTTGCTGCATGACAGATTCGCAAGCATGTTAAGATACGTTGAAGCCAACATGAAACCTTATGGAAGCGCTCTATGGAATTGCTGCGCGCCTTCACATTCATGTTCAAAGAACGGCGCTGGCTCATCAAGCTGGCGCAGACGGCGCTCTTCGTCGTGCTCTGCCCGCTGCCGGTGATTGGCTTGCTCTGCCTCTGCGCTCTGCTGGGTTATCTGGCGGAGATCGTCCACAATGTCAGCCGCGATTATCCGCGTCCGCTGCCGGAATGGGATCATATCGGGGAAGACATCGCCAAAGGGGCGCATGTCCTGCTCGCGATCGCGCTATACCACCTGCCCCTCATTTTGACCGGGGGCTTGCTCTTTGTCGCGCGCGAAACGCTGGCTGTCAGCCTATTCGGCAGTTTGACCTTTGCTGGCGTGCTCGCCGCGATCATGCCTCTGCTAATGATATACTGCTTCTTGGCCTGGGCGCTGCTGGCTATCGGGCTGGCGCATTACGCCGAATCCTGGGAGTCGGGCGCCTTCTACCAGTTCAACAATTTGCTGCGGGGCTTGGGCAGCCACGGCGCATTGACCCTGCAATGGCTGGTTTATTCCTTCGCGGCGAGCATGATCCTGCTGCTATTGCTGCCGCTGGCGCCCGTTCTGTTCTTTCCGGCGCAGGGCTATCTGGCTGGAAATTTTGGCCGCCGCCTGCATGCCGCGCGGATGCAAATGCGCGATGCCAACATCGGCGCTGACCCGGTTCCCGATGTTATGAGAATGGGAATCGTCGGTCAAGAAGGTCGCGCGCCACTGCCGAGCAATGAAAGAGCCTGAGGCTTGGGATTGGCATCGCAATTCGCAGCTTCCCACCGAGGCAATGCCGACGATGCGAGCCGTCCCGAACTCGATCCGTCGCGCGATTGTCGCCAGATTCTTTTGTAGCCGCTGGATTCCGCGTATATAATGACTTGCAAGCGGCATGTCTGATGCTGCCATGGGCGCTTGAGCGACCGATAGCGCAAGCGGCTGACATGTCGCCGCGTATACTATAATTTGTTGTTTATCCTCATCTGCAGCCATGGCCTTCGCGCCCTTGCATCCGAAATCACTGGGATACAGATTGGGCTAAGCACGATAGGAAGGAGGCCATGAGCTCTTATGTGATTTGCCGCATTGCCGGTTTGGTCATTTTTGCCATCATTGGTATTCGAATTGGCGAAGCGCTCGCCCCTCATACACAGCTTCCAGCTGAACAAACGACATTCATATTCATTGGACTGGGCGCGTTGACCGGTCTCATCCTTGCCCCTTGGGTCACGATCATTCCCCTGCGTCGTTGGCGCCGTGCCGCCAGTGAAGTGACGGCGCCGCAATTGATGGTGTCGATTGTCGGCGGATTGATCGGCTTGGCCGGCGGGTTGATGCTGTCTTTTCCGCTTTCGCTGCTGGATGATCCAGTGGGCAAGGCGGCGCCCGCCATCGTTTCGCTCATACTTGGCTATCTCGGCATGAATATATTCAGCCTGCGCTCGCGCGAGATGCTTGATGTCATCAACGACCGGGTCTTTGGTCGCGGGCGCCGGCTGCCGCCCACGGCGTCGAGACAGCTCTTGCTGGATACCAGCGTGCTGATAGACGGGCGGATTGTAGAAATCGCCGAGACCGGTTTCATCGGGGGAACCTTGATCATCCCCCGCTTCGTGCTCAGCGAGCTGCACCGGGTGGCCGATTCCTCCGATTCGCTGCGCCGCAATCGGGGCAGGCGGGGGCTGGCCAAGTTGAACGACTTGCAGCGCCATAACGACCTGCCGGTCAAAATCGTTGATGACGACCCGGAAGGCTTCGGCGAGGTTGACGCCAAGCTGGTGGCGCTATCGATCCAGCTGAACGCCTCGCTGGTCACGAATGACTTCAACTTGAATCAGGTCGCCGATGCGCAGGGCGTTGACGTGCTGAACATCAACGCGCTGGCGAACGCGGTCCGTTCGGTTTATATCCCGGGCGAGACTTTCGACATCCGCATCATTCAGCCGGGGCGCGATCCCAACCAGGGCGTCGGTTATCTCGATGATGGCACCATGGTGGTGGTGGAATCGGGTCAGAGGTTTATGAACCGCAGCGTCGGCGTTGAGGTGACCAAGCTGATCAACCGTCCCACCGGAAGAATGATCTTCGCTGTGCCCCAGGCGGCGGGGCGGTGAGAGAATAACTGTCTTCTTCCGCGACAGGGAGCTGCGTTGAATCTACCTACTCGTTCGACGCCTGGCGCCAAATGGTCTCGATCTCGGACGCAGCCAATTCTTGATCCTAATAGGCCACGATGAACATATTGCCGACGGCATCAAGCTTGCTGTCCAATCTTGTCAGGTTATTCTCTAGCGCCGCCATACGCGTTTCTAGACTCGCCAATTGGCCTTCCACTCGGCCAAGGTTACGATTAATGTCATCAAACCTTGGATTGACAAACAGAAGTAGCGTACCGGCTATGGACACAAGCGCAAGGACAGTGCCTACTATCGTGGCAAATTGGTTCACTTGTCTTGCAGCAGACGTTGTTGCGCCAGTTTCTGATTTGGGCGGCAGGCTCCATTGCTGCCCTTGTAACTCTCCAATACTCGTTGTGCTGCCAGTCGATTCAATCTGCGAATTGCCAGGTTCGACATTTTCTTGCTCTTAGCGCGTCATATCGGGAGACTGTTTGTTCGCCGAATTCATCAATTAGACTTAACGATTAGTTTATGATGTTCCAACACTTTTACGATTGTCCCGATGTCGTCTTCACGAGCCAATTCCTTCAGCTCAGTCTTGGTTGCTAAGTCTTTTAGCTTCTCCTCCAAGACCTCATGCACGATTGCCTTGATTTGATTTCTCTGCTCATGTGTTAGTTCCTTTGGCTCGTCCATGCTCGACAACGCCCTCTCGCACATTTTGAATGATTCATCCCTTGATGCTACCTTACAGTAGCTTCCTAAAGTTTACCACAAATTAAGAGCCCGCCGCTTTATGCGTCAGTTTTGTATTTGGCTGACTTTTGCGTCATATAGCGCAAAGTGTCTGTAATTCCCTAACCGGCTCAAGACCGTTGTATACAGGAACCGGTGAGATGCCTATGGCAGTTTGAACTAGCGCTGCGGGCGACCACTTAGGTCGCCCCTATGCGATTCGACCGCTTCTGCTACGATTGCGCCTGAGTGATATCCGCCAAAATGAGCGAGGTCGTGATGAGCGAAGCAGCAAAAGAACGCCCCACCGGCGCCGAAGACGTCATCTGGGATTTGTCAGTCTTCTATCAGGGGCCGGACGATCCGCAGATAGAAGCCGATATCGCCAGTCTCACAGAGAAAGTGGAAGCATTCCAAGCGCGCTATCGGGGAAAGGTCGCCCAAATGAGCGCGGCCGATTTTGTCAGCGCTTATGAGGCGATGGAAGCGATTTATGATTTGCGCGGCCGCCTGGGCGCCTTCGCTTTCCTCAACTTCTCCACCGACACGGCTGACGCCGATTATCAAGCCGCGGTCGCGCGCGTTGAAGAGCTGGAATCGGCATTGAGCCAGAAGATGGTCTTTTTCGATTTGGAATGGAATGCGCTGGATGATGAGCAGGCGAGCGCCATTCTGGACGACCCGACCGCCGCGAAGATTCGCTACTATATGGAAGCGGAACGCCGTTACCGCCCCTACAACCTGAGCGAGGCGGAAGAGCAAATCATCATTGAGAAAAGCCTCACCGGCAGCGGCGCCTGGACGCGTTTCTTCACCCAGTTGACCAGCGCCTTCCGCTTCGACTGGCTGGGCGACGAAGTCAATATGACCTTCATTCTCAACAAGCTGCGCGACGCCGACCGTGATGTGCGCGAGATGGCTTGGCGGAAGCTCAGCGACAAGCTGGGCGAAAAGTCGATGGAGTTGACTTTCATCTTTAACACGCTGGCGCTGGACAAGGCGAACAGCGACCGGCGCCGCGGCTATCCCAGTTGGATCTCATCGCGCAACCTCAGCAATAAAGCGAGCGATGAAGTCGTCGAAGCGCTGGTATCAAGCGTGACCGGCAATTACGAATTGGTCGCGCGCCACTATCGGCTCAAGCGGGCGCTGCTGGGCTATGAGGAGATCTACGATTACGACCGCTATGCGCCGCTGAATCTCAAGGAGAGCGAGGCTTTCTATGTTTGGGAGGCGGCGCGCGATATCGTCCTGCAGGCTTTCGACGGCTTCAGCCCGCGGATGAAGGCGGTGGCGCGGCAATTCTTCGACGGAAACTGGATTCACGCGCCTGTGCTGCCGAACAAACGGGGCGGGGCTTTCGCGGCGCCGACCGTCGCCTCGGCCAATCCTTATGTCTTTCTGAATTACCTGGGCGACACGCGTGATGTAACGACGCTGGCGCATGAACTCGGGCATGGCATCCACATGGTCCTCTCGGGGGAAGAGAACGGTCTCTTCGCGCTCTATACGCCGCTGACCACCGCCGAGATGGCTTCGACTTTCGCCGAGATGCTGGTCTTTCAGGATTTGATGGCGGCGGAAGACGACCAGGAAGTCAAGCTGTCGATGCTGACGGAGAAGATCGAGGACACCTTCGCCACCGTTTTCCGGCAGATCTCGATGAACCGCTTCGAAGACAAGATGCACCGCGCCCGCCGCGTTGAAGGCGAGCTGACGGCTGAGCGCTTCAACGAGCTTTGGCTGGAGACGCAGCGCGATATGTTCGGCGACAGCGTCACCATCACCGACGAGTATGGCAGTTGGTGGAGTTATGTGCCTCATTTTCTGCATACGCCCGGTTATGTCTATGCCTACTCCTTCGGCGAGCTGCTGGTGCTGGCGCTGTACAAGCTCTATCAGGAAGAGGGCGCGAGCTTTGTGCCGAAGTATCTCGAGCTGCTGGCGGCAGGCGATTCGGATTATCCCGATCGGCTCTTGGCGCGCGTCGGCGTCGATATCAACGATACCGATTTCTGGCAGAAGGGCATCAATGTCATTGAAGAATGGGTGACGCAGGCGGAAGCGCTTTCGCGCCGGCTCTATCCCGCGAAGTTCGCCTGAGCGCGCACATGACGGCTGGTTATTCTGCTACGCCCCTGGTTAAGAAACTCGGCATCAAGCGTGGCAACCGCATCGCGCTGCTTCAGGCGCCCGCTCACTATCTTGAGCTGTTGGGCGAGTTGCCTCCCGCCCTCGAGATTGACTTTGAACTGGCTGACGGAGAATATGACTTCATTCAGGCTTTCTATCAGTGGCGCGCCGATTATGAAGCGGACTTTGACCGGCTGAAGTCGGCGATCGTTAAAGATGGCATGGTCTGGATTTCCTGGTACAAGAAAGCGGCCAAGATGCCGACCGATATCACCGAAGATGTCGTGCGCGATGTGGCGCTGGCCGGCGGGCTGGTTGATGTCAAGGTCGCCGCAATTGACGCGCAGTGGTCAGGCTTGAAGCTGGTGTATCGGCGGGAAGATCGCTGAGGAAAAACGCATGGGCGAGCTGCTTACGCTGGATGAGGCGCGGGCGCTGCGCGAGAGGCTGCGGCGCGAAGGCAAAACGCTGGTCTTCACCAACGGGCATTTCGACCTGCTGCACCCCGGGCACCTCGATTATCTGGAGAAGGCGCGTGAATTGGGCGATGCGCTCTTCGTCGCGGTCAACGGCGATGCCTCGACGCGGCGGCTGAAGGGTGAGGGAAGGCCCTTGGTGCCTGAGGGTCAGCGGGCGCGTTTGCTGGCGGCATTGGAACCGGTCAGCGCGGCCATTATCTTTGAGGCGGATACGGCGAATGAGCTGCTGCTGGCGCTGGAGCCGGAGATCTATGTCAAAGGCGGCGACTATGCCAACAAGCCGCTGCCGGAGCGCGCGACCGTCGAGGCCTACGGCGGACGTGTGGAGTTGATTGAGTTCCTATCTGGTCACAGCACGACTCGGCTGATCGGTAGAATCCGCGGGCTGCCGGAGTAGCAGGGAAACTTCACCGAAACCAAGATCTGTAAGGGCAATCCATTGGGTCGCCCTTAGGCCAGACTGCAAGAAGCGAGCGTCTGCTTACTGCGCCAGATCGTCAATAGCTGCAAATGCGGAGAAAGGGTCACCCCTCCCTGATGCTTCGGGGAGGGGCCGGGGGAGGGGTTGGCAAACTAGGTCAAGCGGTTGTAGAACTCGACCACCTGTTGGATATCGACCGGCGTCTGCACTTCGCCTTCTTCCGGCGCGCGATCCAGCGTGACGCGATAGTTTTCTTTTTCCACCGTCATATAAGGCGGGAAGTAGGCTGATTGCTGCACCCATTCCTGGATGTGCACATTCTTCTTCATCTTGTCGCTGACTTCAATTTCATCGCCGGCGCGCACTTGATAGGAGGGCAGGTTGAGGCGGCGGCCGTTCACATTGATATGACCGTGGCCGACGATTTGCCGCGCCGCCCAGATGGTCGCGCCCAAGCCGGAGCGATAGACGACATTGTCCAGCCGGCGTTCCAGCAGGCTCAACAAGTTGACGCCGGTAGGTCCCGGCATCTGCGCCGCCTTCTTGTAGTAATTGCGCAATTGCTTTTCGCGCACATTGTAGATGAATGACAGCTTCTGCTTTTCATCCAACTGGATGGCGTAATTGCTGCGCCGTCCTGAGCGGAAGGATTTCTCGCGCCCGTGCTCGCCCGGCGGATAAGCGCGGTCTTCCAGGATTTTCGAATATTTCGGGCGCGGCACGAGCAGCTCGCCGAAGCGGCGCTGGGGTTTTGCTTTGGGTCCGTGATACGATGCCATGGAGTTCCTCTTGGGCGGGAGTCAATTTAACCCCGCTGAATCTGCGAAATCGGCGATACAGTGTAGCGCATTGCGGCGGTATAGCTAGGGTGAGTTTGGGGAGCGATACCCCCCATCCCCCGGCCCCTTCCCGTAGGTCAATGTCTACGTGACCCCACGAGGAGGGAAGGGGAGCTAATAGACTCGATGTATAGAGGTTAGAGCCCCTCCCTCTTCATGGGCTGAGGATAGGATAGTTTCTGAGCGAGCAAAACATCGTCACGGATTCGGTAATTCCTATTGCTTTTTCGGGCGACTCACAGAGTCGCCCCTACACAATCTCTGTGCCCTCTGTGCCTCTGTGGCAAAAGATCAAGCCGGCATATTCTCCAGCCTGCCCAGCCAGTAGTGCACATCAAATTCTTCGTCGCCGGTCAAGAAGCGCCAGAGCTTGATGCGATTGACGATCTCCAGCCGACCCGAGGCTTGTTCGAACCAGGGCTCGCGCCGCGCCAGGATGCCTTGCACATCATCGCCCATGGGAAAGGCGCTGTGAATCGCTTTGGCTTTGCGGTAATCGTCATCGAGATCATCGGTATTCCAAAGGCGCAGTTGGCGCACCTTGGGATTCAGGCGCAGCTTGAACATGTAGCGGCGGCGATTCGTCTTGTTCTGGCGGCCGCAAT
>WTGC01000051.1 GCA_011523705.1 Chloroflexota bacterium
CATCAGCCGGCTATCGCGCAGGGCGGCCGGATCGTACAAGTGCGTCAGCGCCGCACGCAACTCATATTCAAAGGCAGAGCGGTCAGTCTCCGTTGACATGTCCTCTAAGTGTCCGCTTGATGTCCGCTGCTAGTCCAAAATGCAACCCGAAGGGACGTCCAGTACGATAGTATCCAAAAGTGAAGCCAAGCGCATCTTGCTCAGCTTGGCATAGTATTTTGAAGGAGAAGAAAGATGAATCACAGATCAGTTTTACGGCTTTTGGCCTTAGTGTTGGTGTTCGCCCTTTTGGGCAGCGCCACCGCCCAGGACCCGGTGCAAGTCCTCTTTTGGGACCAGGTCTATGGCAACGAAACCCAGGAGGCGGCGATGGCGCAGATGATCGCCAACTTTGAAGAGGCGAATCCGGATATCGACATCGTGCTCGAGACCCTTAACACCGATGTCATGCGTGACATTGTCAAGCCGTCCATGGAGGCGGGCGAAGGTCCGGATATCATTTATTACGATGCCGGTCCGGCTTATGCCGGAATCCTGGCTAACGCCGGTTTGCTCCTGCCGCTTGATGAAGCCTATGCGGCCAATAACTGGGACGAGCGTCTCATCCCGATTTCGCGCGAGTGGACGACCTTCGGCGGTCATGTCTATGGCGTCGGTCATGAGCTTGAGGCGCAGGGCTTGTACTGGAACAAGCGCATCTTCGCCGAAGAAGAACTGGAGCTGCCGGCGACCTTTGCCGAACTGATTGAATTGTGCGGGACATTGCGCGAGCGCGGTTATGAGGCCCCGATGGCGGTAGGCTGGGGCGATCCGCACGCCTTCCCACTGCTGCACAATTGGTACAATATCCTGGCCAACTATGTACCGGCTGAGACGGTCGCGGCGATGATTTCCGGCGAGCATCCCTTTAGCGATCCGGAGGTCGTAGCGTCGATTGAGCTGGTCACCACCGATATGGTTGACGCCGGCTGTTATCACGATGACGCTTACGCCATCGGCTTCCTGGATGGCAACAACATGCATTACTCCGGCGAATCGCCGCTGATGCTGATGAGCACCTGGGCGATGGGCTTCTTCACCGACGAAGTCACCGATGAGTTTGGCTTCATGATCTTGCCGCCCATCGAAGGCCGGCCGCAGGGGATGATTCACTTGATGGGCTCCGCCTGGTTCATCGCGGCCGACACCGAACATCCGGAGGAGACCCTACGCTTCCTGGATTATCTGGTGTCCCCGGAAACCATCCAACTTTGGCTCGACGCCGGTACGCTCCCGGCACAGGCTGGCGTCGACTACAGCCCTTACGAGATGCGTCCGGTTTACCGGGATTTCACCAACCTGGTCGCGACTTGGGACGGGCCGCTGGCTTACCATCTCGATGTATTGACCCCGGCCAATTGGAACACCTATGCGGTTGATACTATGGGTGAGATACCGGCGGGTAGATTGACGGCACAGGAATTCGCCGAGCAATTGGATGTCGAGATGCAAAAGGCTGTCGAGGAAGGCAGACACGCGGATATCACGGGGTAGTCTAGTTTTGCGCGTGTAGGGGCGACTCTTGAGTCGCCCACAGCCGTGTCTGCAATGGTAGAAACGGGCGATCCAAGGATCGCCACTACAACTCTCTTTTGTGGTTACATGTAGGGGCGACCCGCCGGGTCGCCCGCACAACCACAAACTACATTAGACTAGACAACGAATGACCGACGCCATCCGACAATTCTTCGCCAACCGCAAGCTGCGCGATTACGCGACCGCCTACGCTTTTGTCCTGCCGGCGCTGGCGATGTATGTCTTTTTCGTCGTCTATCCCTTCTTCTACACCATCTACCTCAGCCTCACCAAATGGGATGGCGCCAAGCCGGTCAAGCAATTCGTCGGTCTCCAGAATTATCAGGAGCTCGCTGCCGATGCGCGGCTGTGGAGCGCGCTGAGCCACAACCTGATCTGGATCGTGCTGGGCACTGTGACGCCGGTCGCCATCGGCTTGTTCCTGGGTGTGCTGCTCTGGCGCGGCGTGCGCGGCATGGTCTTCTTCCGCACCGTTTATTTTTTGCCGGTGGTGCTGGCGCCGGTCGCCGTCGGCATCATCTGGAAGTGGA
>WTGC01000087.1 GCA_011523705.1 Chloroflexota bacterium
CGGTGATCGTGGTCTATTATCTGATGCAGCGCTTCATGGTCAGCGGCTTGACGGCTGGCGCGGTGCGGGGGTGACCCCACGGCGCACAATCTGACAATGTAGGGGCGAGGCGGTGACTCGCCCTTCGCCGTCGACGCAAACGGGCGTTTCAGCGAAACGCCCCTACATTTTTCGACAAGAGTGGCGACCGGCGCCGGGGGATGGGGGACAATGTCATTAATGGGAATCGATGTCGGCACGACCGGCTGCAAAGTCGTCGCCTTTGACGAGGTCGGCGCGGTATTGGCGCAAGCCGGGCGCGAATATCCGCTGCTCAGCCCCAATCCAGGCTGGTACGAGCTCGATCCGGAGCAGGTTTGGTCTTTCATCTGCGACTGCCTGCGCGCGGTCAATGGTCAGGTGCGTCATGATCCGGTGACGGCGCTGTCGCTGTCGTCGCAGGGTGAAGCGATGACGCCGGTCACCGAGGACGGGCGTGTGCTGGCGAACAGCCCGGTCAGCTCCGACCGCCGCAACGCCAAGCAGACGGCCGAGATGGAAGCGGCGCTGGGCGCGGAGCGCATCTTCGCCTTGACTGGGCAGCCCATGAGCACGATTTACACCCTGCCGAAAGTGCTTTGGTGGCGGGATCACGCGCCCGAAATCCTCGACAAGACTTGGAAATTCCTTTGTTATGTTGACTTCGTGGCATATAAGCTGGGCGTGGAGCCGGTCATCGACTATAGCATGGCCGCGCGCACCCTGGCTTTTGATTATCGGACGGAGGACTGGTCGGATGAGCTGCTGGCGGCCGGGCATATCCGCCGCGATCAGCTGGCGCGGCCGCGACCCAGCGGCGAAATCATCGGCGATATTCCGCGCGCGCTGGCGGATGAACTGGGCTTCAGCGGATCGGTCAAAGTGGTGACCGGCGGTCATGATCAGCCGGCCGGCGCCTTGGGGGCTGGTGTGCTGCAGCCGGGCACGGCTATGTTAGCTATCGGCACGACCGAAGCGTTGGTGGCGGTCACTGACGAGCCGCGCCGGCAAATGCTGGAATACAACGTCTCCTGCTATCACCATGCGGCGCCGGGCAACTTCATCGCGCTCAGCGGCAACCAAACCGGCGGCCGGCTGCTACGCTGGTATCGCGATGAGCTGGCGGCGGCTGAACGCGCAATCGCAGATGAGACCGGGCGCGATGTTTACGATGTGATCATTGAGCAAACCGACGACGCGCCCGGCGATATGATTCTGTTGCCCTACTTCGTCGGCAGTGGCGGGCTGCACAACGATCCGTCGGCGACCGGCGTGCTGATCGGGCTGACCTTTGACAGCAAGCGCCCCGATATCGTCCGAGCGATCCTGGAAGGATTGACATACGAGCAGGCGCTCTGCATCCGCTTGTTGAACGAGGTCGGCGTCGAGGTCAAGCGCATCAGAGCCATCGGCGGCGGCTCGCGCTCCGAACGCTGGATGCAGATCAAAGCCGACATCACGGACTTGCCGATCTCGGTCATCCATACATCGGAGGCGGCCAGTTTGGGCGTGGCGATGCTGGCCGGCTGCGCGACTGGCGTCTATGACAGCCTGGAGGAGGCCGCCAGCCAGTTGATCAAAGTGCGCAAGACCTTCTATCCGCGAGCCGACCGCGCGGACCATTACCAGCGGCAGTTGACGATATACGCGGATTTGTACAGGGCGCTGCGCCCGATCTACCAGGCGATGGCGGCGGACGATAAATAGAATGCGGGCAAACTGAATGGCGAATACCGAATCGTTCGTCGTTGAACAGGCGCCGGGCATCAAGATGAAGATGCCGCCGCACGCATCTCCTCTGAAAACTGGCCAATGACGAAATCGCCAATGAGTTGGGCGCGGACACGGTTGCCTTTCTCGGTCATGTGCAGCCCGTCGGTGAACAAGCTGTAGTCGTCGGGGAAAATTTCCGCCAGGTCAAACACGGGCGTATTGGACTGGGCGCCAATGTTTCGGGTTAATGCATTGTGCTGCGCCACCCCAAAGATATAATCCTCGCTGGTAAAATACCTTTCGTAGGACCGGCCGCTGGCTTCGTCGTGGTCTTCATCCAAAGCCATGGTAACCAGCAGCATGCTGACCTGATGGCTCGCCGAAATGGAAACCATACTCCGTAGGTTTCGTTCAAAATACAGTGGCGGATTGTTTTGCAGCATTTCCGCGGCGCTAACCTCGGCAAATATCCCGCTTGGATATGCACCGCGGTTAAACTGACGAGCATAGGTCTTCCAATGAGCGCTGTTCGGCAGGCTGCTCAAATGCAGATCCTTGGCGGCGTGCGTTGACGTCAGCCCTAGCCTGATCCCCAGTATTCGCAGGGCGGAACTATACTCCCAGATATCCGGCATGACGACGCCAGAAAGAATGGGCCGCACCATACCAGAATTATCGCCCATATACCTAGAATACGGATAAACCAGCCGGCTCGACACGTCATTGAACCCTTGATAGACAATGACTAAATCTGGCTGCAGTGGCAGGATACGAAATTGCAAGTTTATGAGATTCTGATGACTCGAGTATCCGATGACTCCCGCGTTGATCACTTCGACGAATTCGAAGCCGCTTTCCTGCAAGTATTCCTCCAATAGGTATGGATAGCTCTTGCGGTAGTCTGGAACATCGCTCCCGTAGGTCGATGAACCGCCGACCGCGACAATGCGAAATGTATTTTCGGGTTTATCGATCCCGAATTCTTCACCGCGGAAGCCCAAGGCGTTATGTCTGTTCTCGCGATAGCGAAAATTAGGCGTTGGAAAGTGCCCGAGATAATAATGCGGAGACAAAGAGGAACGCCGCGCGTCGATTTTCTCCATGTAGAGATCGTCGCCGTATCGTTCTTTGAGCTGGTTAATGGATGCGAGGATGCGAAAGTCCGCTTCAGACGCGCTGTTCCAAAGATAGAACCGGGCGAGCAGTTCTAATGCGATGACACAGATGAACAAGCCCGCCAAAATGAGGAAGATTTTCGCGAACAGCGACTCCGTGCGTTTCGGGGCATGAAAAGGACTTCTGGCGGCGCGCGGCTCTGCCCTTATTTGTTCTGCGATTGTGCGGCCCTCCGGGCGGTCCATCTTGATTGCTTCCCGCTGCTGCTACTGCATAATTCTACCTGCTTCCTAAGACGCAGGGTCCCTGCATTTTAAACGAGAACTGATCTTGATTAGGCTCATTTTACAGTTGCGCGAGTAGCACTGAGCCCGATTTATCAGGCGGCGGCGGACGATTGATAGAGCGCGCGATTTAGACGGCGCAGACCGAATCGTTCGCCAAGGCATTCGTGCTGGGAATCAGGATGAAGATTCGGCAGCAAGCATCTCCTCTGAAAACTGGCGAATGACGAAATCGCCAATGAGTTGGGCGCGCGCTCGGTTGCCTTTCTCGGTCATGTGCAGCCCGTCGGTGAACAAGGTGTGGTCGTCCGGGAAAATTTCCTCGATGTCCAACACCGGTGTATTGAACTGGGCGCCGATGTTTCGCGTTAGTTCGTTGTGTTGCGCCAGGGCCGAGATGTACTCGTCGCTGGTATTGATCCTTCTCGTTGAAACGCCAGAGGTCTCGTGAAAGTCTTCATCGAGAGCTATGGTAACCAGCACGATATTGACATTGTTGTGGTCCGCAAGCGCAATCATGTGCTCTGTGTTGCGTTCGAAATGCACTGGTGGATTGTTCTGCAGTATTTCCGCCGCCGAGAATTCCTTGAAGATGCCGCTTGGATATGTACCGAGTTGCATCTGGTGAATAAAGATGTCGCCAACGTAACTGTTTGGCCGACTTAATAGATGCCAGTCTAGCGCCGAGTGCGAGGCGGTTACTCCCAGACGGATGCCCAGGATGCGCAAGGCGGTACTATATTCAGCGAAATCCGGCATTCTGATTTCTTGGACAAAGGGTCGTAGCGAACCGGATCTGTCGCCAAGATATCTTGAAGACGGGTATACAAATCGCGCTTGAATGTCATTGAATCCCTGGTAGACAATGATCAGATCCGGTAGGAGCGGCAAGACCCGAAACTGCATATTGATTAGATTCTGGTGACTTGTATAGCCGGACGCGCCTGCATTTATTATCTCGACTGCGTTGAATCCGCTGCGGTGAAGGTACTTTTCAAGCAGGCTGGGATAGCTAAGCTCGAAGTCATCAACGCCTGACGAATAGGTCGTCGATCCGCCCAGGGTTGCGACGCGGTAGGTATTATCAGGTTTCGAAACGGCAAATTCACGCCCTCGGAAGCCCAAACTGTTGTGCATATTCGCGCCCACTTGATGATTCGGTGTGGGATAGAAACCAAGAAAATAGTGGGGCGACCATGACCGATGGCTTGTTTCTTCGTTTTGTACAAAGAAGTCGTCGCCGTATCGATCTTTGACCTGCGCAAATGAAGCGTATCGACGAAAATCTTCTACAGACACGACGTGCCAAAGATAGAATCTGGCGAGCAACTCGATCGCGATGATGCAGACGAGCAAGCTCGCCGCTATGAGGAAGGTTTTCGAAAGCAGCGATTCCACGGTCCTGGGCGCAGGGGACGAATCCCGCGCGGCGCGTGGCTCGGCCCTTGTAGATTTCGCGGTTACGCTGCTCTCGGGTCTGCTCATTTCAATTGCCGTCCGCCTGCGCGACCTTGCTCAGCGATCTACTTCCCGCGAGGAATAGCAATGGCAAGCTCATTAGAACTTTCGTCGCCCGTTTGACCAGTTTATGGCACGGTACGGCGCCTCATCCACCGCCCTGGAGCCGGCGGCGGCGCTCTTCGATCTGCGCCAGCACATTGTTCGTGACCTGCGGCTCCTCCTTTTCTTTTTCTTCCAGGCGCGAAAAATCCGGCTGTTCAATGTCTTTGGTGTTGATGACGACGTCGCTGTCCTTGAATTCTATTTTGCCTTTTGAATTGCTCTTCAGTCCGCGCTTCATCTGGCTGACTTGCTCTTCCTGGACGGCTTTGACCTCCGCGTCGCTGAGCTCAGTTTCTTGAGGCTCCGCGGCGGATTCGGCTTTCGCGCGCTCGGCGGCCGCTGTTTCGTTTTTCGCGGCTGTGCCTAGCGGTCGGCGCCGACGGTGCTTCTTTTCGTTCTTCCTGCTGTTCTCCTTTTCGTCCGCCTGCACCGGCGCGCCTCCGAGGTCGGTCAGCGCTTCGCCCACCTTCACCGTCGCTTCGACCGCTTTCTTGGTTCGGCGGAAGCGGCTGAAGAGGCCGCGCGCCTGTTCCTCGACTTCATCGGCCGTCGGCGCCGGCGCCTCGCTCAGCGCCCAGCGATAACCGGCGTAGATGCCCGCGCCCACAATCAGAAAGGGCAGAATGGTCTGGATCACCTGCACCAGAATGCTCATCACCGCCAGCGCCGCTATCGTCGCCAGCAGGACGATGACGAGCTTTACCACTTTCTCTTTGTCGAAGTCCATAGGCAGCGCTCCGCAATAGAGCCGGATGCGTCTCCGGCGCGCCAACAGGGGCGGCGCAAGGCGCATATAATGTATTATACGCGATTTGCCCGCCCTTGAATGCGGCCTAGTTAGGGGGAATGCGCGACCATTTGCTGCCCTTTGAAGGTCAATATTGCGCTAAAAGCGTATTGAGAAGCCAGGAAGCGGCGAATGGAAAGCCAGCCAAGGGAGACTATGACCACAGATAGCGTTATATCCCACGCCTTTGTATTGCCGGATCGCAACTTTCACGAATGGTTGGCGGTTCTGCGCCCCTATCTCAAGAAGTTTGAGCGCGTGACGGTCGTGCGCTCGCCGGCTGGCAACAATCTCAATCGCTTTCGCAACGTCACAGCGGTGGAGGCGCCGCTCACCTGGTGGCAAGATTCGGCCTTGACCCACATCCGCCGCGTCTATCCCTCGGTGGTCATGGTGGATGTGATTGATGTCGATACGCCGGAGGAATTGGCGCCGATCGTCACGCGCCGCGTCGATAGGAACGACCGCTACGGCGAGCGGGAGGCGGAACCGCAGCATATCTTCCAGCGTTTCGTGCTCGAATGGCCCACCAGCGCCCGACCGATCGCGGTTCTCGCCCGCTTCAATGCCGACCCGGAAGATGGCGACCTGCATCGCAGCCTCGATATTTTGTCACATGAAGACGCCGATATTCTCTGCGCGGCGGCCGGCCGGGTGAGCGCCGTCGGCGGCAGCATCAAGGTGGAATCGACAATCGAGGGCGAGCGCTGGATCACAACATATGAAGGCGTCAAGAATCGTCATGTGGCGATAGGCGATGAGGTCGCGCTCGGCCAGGTGATGGCGAAGGCGGCCGGCGGCCAATTGCGCATCACGGTGCAGCAGCCGCCGAATGGCGGTATCCGTCTGCTGGGCTGGGACAATGTGATGAACCCGCGCGATTACATCTACATCCCGCAATTCCGTGTGCGACCGTTGACGGACAATTTGCGCGTTCGGAAGCTGCCGAGCATCCACGCCAGCATCATCGGCCATGTTTTCAGCTGGCATCTGCTGGAGCCGCAGGAGCATCACGGACGCGCGATCGAGAAGGTCGGCGCGCAAGGGAGTTGGCTCAAGGTTCGTTCGGTCTCCGGCGTCGAAGGATATACCGCCGCCTGGTACTTGCGGGCGACCACGCTAAAAGAGGGCCAGGAAGCCATCCCCGGCGTCAATCCAATTGGCGTCAACCTTGATGTCTTCCATCCGCTGGGGAAGCCGGCCGCCTCCCGTCTCGGTGATATGGGCTGGGTGCGCTTTGGATACAATGTGTCGAACAGGCGCGGCTCCGAGGATATCAGAGCGGCCTTCCAGCGCTATTTGCCCCATGTTGAAGCCTACCGCGAAGCCGGCTACCGCGTCGTCTTCACCACCAGCCACCAGACCTATGGCGAAGGCAAAGCCGAGTTCTGGCCCTGGTCGCAGATGACCGATGCCAAATGGCGGCGGCTGATCGGCCGGTTCGCCGATATGATGACGGAGATCGCCGCGCAATGGGCGCCGCGCGACTTGGTTGCCGCCTGGCAGATTTGGAATGAGCCGGATTCTTTGAGCGGGGTGGCTTCGGTGCCGCTCTCGGCCAGGAATTACGGGATCATGTTCGATCAGGTTTACCGCGCCATCCGCAGCGCCGATAGCGATGCAAGAATCATCACGGCCGGCTTCAACAGCGGTCCACAGCGAGGCAGCGTCTACGCCCGGCAGATGCTGGCGGCGCTGCCGGACGAAACCCGTCCCGATGGTTTGGCATTTCATCCCTACGGCCGCGGCGTCAATGGCCATCCCCATTATGCGATGTTCGGGCATATCGACGAATCCGTCTGGGCTTACAGCGCCGTCCTGCCGGATAAGCCGCTCTGGATCACCGAGTGGGGCGTGCTGGATCGCCCGCATGATCACCCGGCGCGGATCGCCCGCTACGCAAGCGATATGATCCATTATTTGAAGCGCCAATACCCGGGGCGCATCGCCGCCTTGATATGGTACGCCTGGGCGCAGGGGATGCACAACGGCTTTGGGCTGGTCGACGGCGCGGGGAAGGCGCGGCCGCCGCTGACCGAGCGCTTCCTGTCCGTTTGAGGCTGCAGAAAAACTCCGTACGTAACATGCAACTTTTACCACCGAGAGCACTGAGATAACCGAGGACACCGAGGGTTGCTCAGTCATAGTCCGCTAACAAGGAAGAATGTTGCCCGTCGCTGCGAATGGCGCCACATTGGCGGACTGTAGGGGCGACACTTGTTTCGCCCGCCGAGACACCAGACGCCTGCCTGCATTCATGGCAATCGCATATCTATCGTGGATCCGCTTCTGCGCCCTTTGCCCCAATCATTTGCGTCGAGCCGCCCTGACGAAGTAACATAGGCATACCAATACGTGGCGAAAGACAAACGATCATGTTGCGACCGCTTCTAATTCTTACCTCTTTGTTCATTCTTTTCATCGCCGTTCTGCCATCCGTAGCAGCGCAGTCCGACTGTGATTTCAGTTATTCGAATTATGCCCGCGCCGTGCAGCTGCATGATATGGGCGATTACACGCGCGCGCTACAGCATTACCACTGCGCGCAGCTGGAGGACCCGGATAACGCCATCATCCCGATCCTGATCGAAAATGTGCATGAAGACATCGCCAATGCGGCGTCCGCCTGGGCCCGCCCGGAAAGCGCGGCGAGCGCGACCGCCTGCGATCCGGCGATTGACCATGCGCCTCTGGGGGCCGCCGCGCATGATGCCGGCGACGACTCTCTGGCGCTTTTTCACCTGCACTGCGTTCTGCTGGCTGATCCCGCTCATGCCGACGCGCTGTATCGCACGGGCATGATTCACATCAACCGCGGCGAAACCCATGAGGCGAAGCATTACTTCGACAGAGCCGACCGCGCCGCCGCTGCTGATCGCGAAGATCTGTTAACGGTCTTGCTGGGCGAAGAGGCGCGCAGCGTACTCGACGCAGACGCGCTGGATGCCACCGCGCTGACATCGCCCGAACCGGGAGAATCCGGCGAGTATCTCCCGCCCGGTCAGCATTATGAGCGGACGGTCGTGGCGGTAATCTGGACCCGTCAAGGGCAGGTTCACGACCAAGCGAGGCAAGCCGACAATCGCGACCCCGTAGCAAGGTTGGCAGGGGCGCTGCAACGGGACCCGACCCGTGCCGATCTGCGCTGTGAATTGGGACGGCGATTTATGGCGCAGGGCAATTATGCCGGCGCCTATGCGCAGTTTACCTATCTGGTACGCGAGCGGCTCGGCAGCTATTGCGGCAGCGCTATCCAAGGCAATTCGCCGGAGCAATCAGATACGCCTCCGGCCGCGGACTTGGAGCGGGCGCTCAAACAGGAGCCGACGCCCGCCGATCTGCGCTGTGAACTGGGGCGGAAGTCTATGGAGCAGGGCAATTATGCCGCCGCTTACCGCCACTTTTCCTATTTGGTCCGCGAGCGGCTGGGCGATTACTGCTAGCGTAGATTCGGGGCAGCGGACCAGGCCGCCGTTTTCGTTATATTGCCGCAAGGAATCCGTTACCTCGCCTTTAGTATTGCCACATAGTCTGGAATAGATCGCAATTTTGAGAGAGCGTAGAAATATGCTCTCTTCATTCGAGTATGGGAGGACAGAGACCATGAGGAGACTGTCGCTGTTATTGGGGCTGGCGCTGCTGGCGCTGCTGGCATTGGGCGGGCTGGCGCAGGCGCAGCGGACGCCGAAGGAGCTGTTTGAGGGCCAAGTGCTCGCGCCCGAATTCCCGACCGATCTCGATTGGATCAATATCGAGAACCCGCTGACCATGGGCGGTCTGGTCGGAAAAATAGTCATCTTCGACTTTTGGACCTACGGCTGCATCAACTGCCTGCATGTGATTCCGGTGCTGGAGCAGGTGGAGCAGAAATACGCCGAGGAAGTGGTGGTGATCGGCGTGCATTCGGCCAAGTTCGAGACTGAAGGGCAGACGGAGAATCTGCGGCAGATTGTGCAGCGCTACGGCATTCACCATCCGGTGATCAACGACAACGAATTTGAGGTTTGGCAGAAATACGGCGCCCGCGCCTGGCCCACAATCGCCATTGTCGATCCGCGCGGCTATTGGGTCATCCGGCAGTCGGGCGAGATCCCCTTCGAGACCTTCGACAACTATCTCTCCGGCATGATCGAATACTATGATGAGCAAGACGCGAGCATCATCGACCGGACGCCGCTTGAGCTGGCGCTGGAAGGCGCGGGCGATCCTGGTACGCCGCTGCTTTATCCCGGCAAGGTGCTGGCCGATGTGCCAGGCAACCGGCTCTTCATCGCCGATAGCAGCCACAACCGCATCGTCATCGCCGATCTGACGACGCGCGCAGTCGTCGATATCATCGGCTCGTCAGCGCGCGGCAAAGACGACGGTAGCTTCGAAAGCGCGACCTTCGACAAGCCGCAAGGCATGGCGCTGGCTGGCGATCTGCTCTACATCGCTGATGTCAATAGCCACGCCATTCGCGTCGCCGATCTGGCTGAGCGAACGGTGACGACAGTGGCCGGCGACGGCGTCATGGGGCGGCAGCGCCTGCCTTTTGGCCGGTCGATTGAGGCGCCGACCACGGTCTCGCTGCGCAGCCCCTGGGATGTCGAATTCGATGATGCCGGCAATCTGCATATCGCGATGGCGGGCACGCATCAACTCTACATCTACGAGCCGGAGAGTGGCGTCCTTTACCCGTCAGTCGGCAACGGGCGAGAGGCGAATCTCAACGACGTGAGGCTGGCTGATAGCGAATTGGCGCAGCCGAGCGGGCTCTATTATGCCGGCGATGGCAAGCTCTACTTCGCCGATAGCGAATCGAGCACCATTCGCCTGGCCGACTTCGAGAACGATTTGGTCACGGTTGTCTCCGGCACGACCAATAATCATCTTTTCGAGTACGGCGATATCGATGGCGAACTCGGCGTGAATCGCTTGCAGCACGCCTTGGGCGTCGAGGGTGGACCACATGGCGATATCTACATCGCCGATACCTACAACAGCCGCATCAAGGTGATTCGCGCAGGAGAGACTGCCACGCATACCACATTTGGTCTGGGCGGGCTGGGCGGCTATGCCGATGGCGGTTCCGCGGTCGCCGAATTTGACGAACCCGGCGGCATCAGTTACGCCGATGGCATCCTATACGTCGCCGATACCAACAATCACGTCATACGTACGATTGACCTGGAAGCGGGCTTGGTCGACACCTTCGCGTTCAGCAATCCCGAAGCGCTGGTGATTGACAGCAACGTCGTAACCCTCCTCGGCGGCAACACAGCTGAAGACCGCAGCGTCGAGCTGGATCTGCAGCTTCTGGCGGCGGGCGATGGCGCCTTGAGTCTGTGGCTGGAATTCCCCGATGACTATAAAATCAATCCGCGGATTGACAGCCGACTCGAAGTACGCGCGGATGAGGAATTGATCGCGACCGGCGTCGTCGCCGATGGCCACATTAGATTGCCGGTGGTTTTCCGCGAGGGCGAAGGCACGCTCTACGCCGACTTGACCCTGTATTACTGCCGCCAAGGGGCTGAGGCGCTCTGCTTCATCGAGGACCTGCGCTGGGTCATTCCTTATGAGGCCGGCGATATGAGCGACCTGTCAGAAGTGGCGCTGTACCGGGAGGTGGTCGCGCCGGACTTGTAGGCGCAGTCGTAAAGCTTGTCCGCTACTTTGTTATGCGGCAGCGCGCTTTCCACCCCATCCCCCCAACCCCCTTCCCGTAGTGCAGTGTCTACGCGCACCAGCGAGCTAGGGAAGGGGGAGCTACTTAGCCGGTATTCGCGCGAATTAGCCCCTCCC
>WTGC01000074.1 GCA_011523705.1 Chloroflexota bacterium
ACCCGACCAACGATGTGCTGGAGCAGCGGGTGGCGGCGATGGAAGGCGGCGTCGCTGCGCTGGCGCTGGCATCGGGTCAGGCGGCGATCACCTACTCCATCATCAATCTGGCGGAAGCGGGCAATAATATCGTCACCGTGCCCCAGCTCTACGGCGGCACCTGGACGCTCTTCCGCCACATGCTGCCCAAGCTGGGTATTGATGTGCGCTTCGCCGAGGGCGACAGCCCCGATGACCTGGCGAAACTCATCGACGACAAGACCACCGGCGTCTTCTGCGAATCGATCGGCAATCCCGCCGGCAACATCCCGGATATGGCCGCGATCGCCGATATGGCGCACGCGCATGGCGTGCCCGTCATCGTCGACAACACCGTCCCGACGCCAGCGCTCTGCCGCCCGGTCGAGCATGGCTGCGATATCGTGCTGCACTCGATGACGAAGTATATGGGCGGGCACGGCAACAGCATCGCCGGCATTCTGGTCGATGGCGGCATCTTTGATTGGACGAAACATGCCGAACGCTTCTACATGTTCAGCACGCCCGAGCCGAGCTATCATGGCGTCGTCTTCACCGACGCGATGGGGCCGGCCGCCTATATCGCGCGCGCTCGCGTCGTCGCCTTGCGCAATACCGGTTCGGCGCTGAGCCCCTTCAACGCCTTCCTGGTGATCCAGGGCTTGCAGACCCTTTCGCTGCGCATGGAGCGCCATGTGGAAAACGCGCTGACCGTCGCCAAGCATCTGGAAAGCCACGATCAGGTCGAGTGGGTCACCTACGCCGGCTTGGAGAGCTCGCCCTATTACGAACTGGCGCAAAAATACACCGGCGGAAAACCGGCGGCGCTGCTGACCTTCGGCATCAAGGGCGGCTTCGACGCCGGCGTGAAATTCTACGACGCGCTGAAGATCTTCAAGCGGCTGGTGAATATCGGCGATACCAAGTCGCTGGCGGCGCATCCAGCTTCGACCACGCACCGCCAACTGACGCCGGAAGAGCAACTGGCATCGGGCGTCACGCCGGACACGATCCGCCTCTGCGTCGGCATCGAGCATATCGATGACATCATCGAAGATATCGAGCAGGCGATGGCGGCCGCGCGCTAGGCCTCGTCAAAAAGGACAACATACGGGCGAGCCACCGGCTCGCCCCTACATATCTACTCCACGCAAAAGGTGTGTAGGGGTCAGCCGGTGGCTGACCCGTTGCATTTTCCTATTGACTACCGTCGCTGGCTCAATTGAGACTTATCCGCCACGTACTCCAGCCCGGACAAGCCGATTGCCCGCAGCGCCTCCCCCACCCGCTCCACATCGGCGCTGTCGAGAGCGTCGTATGTCCGCACGCAGAGCAGCCGCTCGTCCGGGTCCGCTTGTCCGGCGGCTGGCGCCGTCGATACCTTGGACTTGTAACCCAGCTTGCCCGCCACCGTCAGCGCTTTGACTCGCTCCCAAATGCCGTCGACGTTCTCGACCCTTAAGCCGATTCGCCACTCGCCGGCGGTCGCCGTCGGCGCCGGGATTTCGCAATGGCGCGGTTTCGCCTCAATCCAGTAAACAGCCGCCAGCGACGAGGGGCGCGCCGCCGCATCGTGCAACATGCGCGCGTTCTGCACCTTCAGGATCAGATCGAGATTGAGGTCGCTCGGCTGCTCGCTTTTGGGCATGTCGACTCGCTTAGCTTCTGACTCGCAGCCATCCAGAATTTGCCGTGAACAAGCAACCTCGCTGGGAAAACTCCCCTCCGGCGGGTCAGTGTCTACGCGACCCCTGACGCTTCGGGTAGCGTAGACACTAACCTACGGGAGGGGCCGGGGGAGGGGTTAGCAATACGGCGCGTCAAATGAATTGCTGATGCCCTCGGACATCACTGTCGAAGCCATAGCGCCCGATCAGCGGCACAAAGCGACAGCGCAGCAAGGTACGCGAGCTGAATCTCTCGCCGCGCCGCGCCACCAGCGTCAACTCTTGCAATTCTTCATCGCCGATGGGCAGGATCATCTGCCCGCCGTGCTTATCCAGCTGGGTGCACAGAACATTGGGCAAGCGCGGCACAGCCGCCGTCACCATGATGCGGTCAAAGGTCGCCTGGTCGGGCAAGCCCTGGCTGCCGTCGCCGACATATATCTCGATGTTGTTGTAACACAGATCGCCGATGCGCCCGCCCGCTTGGTCGGCGAGCAGGCTGACGCGCTCGACGCTGTAGACATAGTGGCTCAGGTGACATAGGATGGCCGTTTGGTAACCTGATCCGGTGCCGATTTCCAGCACGCTGTGGTGGGGCTTCATTCGCAGCCGCTCAGTCATAAAGGCGACGATGTAGGGTTGGGAGATGGTCTGCCCTTCGCCGATGGGGACCGGGCGGTCTTCATAAGCCTGCCGCTTGAATTCCTCGGGCACAAACAGGTGCCGCGGCATCACGCGCATCGCATCCAAAACACGGCGATCATTGATGCCGCGCTTCACCAACTGTTCATCAACCATGCGATTCCGCAACCGCGCATACTCCCGCGAACTTGGCATTGATGGATCCAGACCTTAAAAGACCACGTCGTCCTAAAACTAGCACAAAGCGATAATGCGAGCAAATCCTTTTCGAGCGCGGGAAGGGAGTCTTCGCGATGTCCGCGCGTCGGCCGCTGATCCGCCTTCTGTTAAGGAATTAGCCAAAACTCGAAATAAAAGGCGCGCTGAATTATATTGGGGGCGCTAAAAGCTGTGACGGTGAATGCGCGTGAACGATACAGCCGCAGCCGAGCAGACCCCGCTCGACAGGCGACGGGTTCTGCCCATATTCATCCTCGTCTTCGTCGACATCCTCGGGTTGACGGTCATCCTGCCGCTGCTGCATCTCTACGCCGCCGCTTTTGGCGCCGGTCCGCTAGAGATCGCCCTGGCGATCGCGGCTTTCCCACTGGCGCAGCTCGTCGGCCTGCCGGTCATGGGCGCGCTTTCCGATCGTTACGGGCGCAAACCGCTGCTGCTGATCAGCCAGGCGACCACCTGCCTCAGCTTCATCATGCTTGGGCTGGCGACATCGCTGGAGTTGGTCATCTTGTCGCGGCTGCTTGACGGCTTGTTCGGCGCCAATCTCTCAACGGCGCAAGCGGCGCTCAGCGATATCACCGATGAGACCAATCGGACGCGGGGCTTGGGCATCATCGGCGCCGCCTTCGGTCTCGGCTTCATCTTCGGTCCCATCATCGCCTTGATTTCGCTGGAGTTGACGAATTCGCTGGCTATGCCCGCCTTCACCGCCGCCATCTATTCATTCGTCTCGATCCTCGTCACCAGCTTCCTCTTCAAGGAGACGCGCCCGCCAGAGACGCGCGGAACCAGCCAGCAACTATGGCTCAGCCCGTTGATGACATTGCGCTATCTGCTGAAACCGTCGCTCGGGATGCTGCTTCTGTTGATGTTCGCTCAGCAAATCATCTTCTTCGGCTACGAGAGCCTGCTGGGCTTGTTCACCTTGACGCGGTTGGGCTTCCTCGGGCGGGGCAACGCCGTACTCTTCCTGGTGATCGGCCTTATCTTGGTGACGGTGCAGCTGCGCTTCATCGGTCGCTGGAGCGCGCGCCTCGGGGACGGGCGACTGGCGACCCTGGCGCTGGGCTTGCTGGCGCTGGGCTTGCTGCTGACGGCGACGACGCCCGAATCACCCCATCCCCTCTACCTGCGTGAAATCGTAGCGCGCGACTTGCTCGGCGCGGGGCAATCGGCGACCGAAGCGATGATCGGCGATTTCGGCATTGAATTGCCAGGCAATGAGAATCGCGGTTTCTCCGGCGTCCTCTGGTTGCTCGTCGCTGTCGTGCCCGTTTCCGTCGGCGCCGGCTTGATCCGCCCGGCGCTGAACAGCCTGATCACACAGTCGGTGGCGGCACACGAATATGGACGCGCGCTTGGCGTCAGCGCGGCCTTGGTCAGCGCGGCGAACGCCTGCGCGCCGCTGATCGCCGGGCTGATCTTTCAAGGGATGGGGTCCAGCGCGCCCTTCGCCATTGGGGCTGTGCTGATGGCGCTTCTGTGTCTGTTGAGCATCGTTGCGCTGCGACCTGCCAACGCTCGCGCCAATCGTGCTGAAAAAGGATAACGGCGAGTGGCTAAAGACGGGTATTCAACTTGAATCAAGGCACTCTGCGAAAAAGATACATCAATGTTACAGACCGTTATCTGCGGTAGTCATAATGTGATAAACTGACGGTGTAAATTCTATCTAAGCTTGGAGAAGTGATGGAATTGGAAGATACCCTGACAATCGGCGATATCGAAAATGCGTCGTACCGGGAGGCATGGGCAATCAGCGCGCGACCGCAGATCCAGCAGTTGATGGCTGGCTCGCCGGACAATCACGTCGCAGCGGTGACATTGCTGATTCCCTGGATGGATCGGCTCTTCACGCTCGAATCCGGCGCGTCCAGCAAGGGCAAGACCAAGCAGGTCGTGGCGCATTTTTTTCCTGAGATTGACGGATACGAGTTGGGCCGCTTGACCGGATTCGTAATCGACCTAAAGCATATTGGATACGCGGGAAAGAAGTGCGCGCTGCTCGATTCTTTGCAGACGATAAACGTCATGGGCAATGTCGAAGTCAAACATGATCAGCGTTTTTCGAAGCCGTATACATTGGTAGACGATATTCTTGTCATTCATCCAACGGCATTTGTCGAGCGCGTCAGGCGCCAGATTGATAATGCCTTGATCGACAACGCGCCAACTGATGCTTAAGCGTGCGCCCAGCCTTCCCAGCCGCGCGCGCTCCAGGCCGAATACAGCGCGATGGCGCCCGCCGTCGCCACATTGAGGCTGCCGACTTCGCCGCGCATCGGCAAGGTCAGCAGCAGGTCACAAGTATCACGCACCAGCCGGCGCAAGCCTTCGCCCTCGCTGCCCATCACCAGACCGAGCGACATATTGAGATCGGTCTTGTCCAGCGGCGGGATATTGGGACCGACATCCAAGCCCACCAGCCAAACATCCTGTTCCTTTAATGCTTTCATCGCATTGACCAGATTCGGCACCTGCGCCACCTGGATATGCTCAACCGCGCCCGACGAAGCATTCACCACCGCCGGCGTCACCGCGACGCTGCGCCGCTCCTGAATGACGATGCCATGGGCGCCCACTGCATCGCTGACGCGTATCAGCGAGCCGACATTTTGCGGATCTTTCAGCAGGTCAAGCAGCAAGATGAATGGTTTTTCCCGGCGGCGCGCGGCATGCGTGAGGATGTCTTCCAGGTCACAATAGGGATAAGGACCAACGCGCAAAACCAATCCCTGATGATTGCCGTTATTCGCCAGATCATCGAGGATGCGCCGCTGGACCCGCTGCACAGGCAGGTTCAGTTCTTGCGCCATGCTGATGGCATCGCCGACCGAGCCGCGTTTCTCGGCGCGCTCATGGATCATCAGCGCGTCCAGCCCGCGCCGGCCCGCGCGCATCGCTTCAATGACCGCCCAGTGTCCGAACAGGAATTCAGGCATAACCCAAATCCAATTTCTAATGTGAACTGTAGGGGCGAGCCGCCGGCTCGCCCGTACACATTATTCTAGTTTGCGGGCGAGCCAAGGTTCGCCCCTGCAGCTTTCTCCATAGTCGTGCAATCCGCGTCAATTCAGCCTCCAGATCGTGCCATCGACTCGATCTTCCAGCAGGACGCCCAGCGCCGCCAGCTGATCGCGAATTTGATCGCTGCGGGCATAATCGCGATCGACGCGAGCTTGCGCGCGCAGCTCAATGAGCAGCTCAATCAGCGCCGCCTCACGCAGTCCATCGCCGCTCTCGACCCTTTGCCCGGTCGGCGCCAAGCCCAGCACATCGCCCGCCAACGCTGTATACGTCTGGTCGATCGCCGCCAAGGTCGAGACGCCAACCTCAGCCTCGCTGTTCAGCAGCGTGTTGACATCGCGCGTCAAGTCTTGCAACACGGCAATGCCGCGCGGAGAGTTGAAGTCATCGTCCATCACGCTGTTGAATTCGGCGCGGGCGGAATCGAGGCGGGCCAGGAATCCATTTCCCGCGTCAGACTCAGGCGCATTGTTCAGCTGCTGACGGACGAGACGCAGGGCGTTCATCAACCGCTCCCAACCGGACTTCGCTGAAGCCAGCGCCTCCTCGCTAAAGACCACCGGATTGCTGTAATGCGAGGTCAGGATGAAATAACGCAACTCCTGCGGACGGTAACTCCGCAAGGCGTCTTTGATGGTGATGTAATTGCCCAGCGACTTGCTCATCTTGACCGGGATGCCCTCGTCTGGATCCAGCACGTTGAGGCTGCCAGTCAGCATCCAGTAATTGGCGAAACCGACATCGTTGGCGCATTCGCTCTGCGCAATTTCGTTCTCGTTATGGGGGTAGATGTTATCGATGCCGCCGCCATGAATATCAAAGTTTGCGCCCAGGTATTTCTTCGCCATTGCCGAGCATTCGATATGCCAGCCGGGGAAGCCGACGCCCCAAGGGCTGTTCCAGCGCAGGATATGCTCCGGCTCGGCGCGCCGCCACAAAGCGAAATCGGCCGGGTGCCGTTTCTCGCCGGCGACCAGATCGCGCGATTCATCTTGCTGCTCTTCGACGCGGCGATTTGAGAGCTTGCCGTAATCGGCATCGCTGAGCACATCGAAATAAACATTGCCATCGGCGGCATAGGCATGGCCATTCGCAATCAAAGTCTCGATCATTTCGATCTGCTCCGGGACGTGCCCGCTCGCTCGCGGCGAAATGTCCGGACGCTGCACGTCCAGGGCATCCATATCCTCGAAGTAGCTGCGCGTGTAGGTCTCGACCACTTGCATCGGCTTGGCGTTCAACTGCGCCGCGCGAACGAGAATGCGGTCTTCTTCGTTGGCGCGCAAGTGACCAACATCGGTGATATTCTGCACGTAGAGCAGGTCGAAGCCGCGATAACGCAAGTACCGAGCCACCACATCAAAGGAAACGTAGGTCTTGGCATGACCTAAATGCGAATGCTCGTATACCGTCGGACCGCAGACGTACATGCCAACGCGCCCATCATGGAGCGGCTTGAATGCTTGCTTTTCCCGTCCCAGCACGTTGAATATCCGCAATGTCATCGTTTGCTCAGTCCCCCGCTCGATGCCAGATACATGGGGCGTATTGTAACAGAAAGGATGTCGATTTGAACAAGGCTCGCGCCTTTTGCGCGGCCATCTCTATCCCGGCTCCGTCAGGGACTTGCTGTAATCGTGGATTTCATGCACTTGCTGAAAGCCAACTGAAGCGTATAGCGCTGCCGAGGCCGGATTCTTGGAAGGCGGCGCATGGCAGACGAATGCGCATTCGATGCCGCGTTCGGCACGCATCCGCCCCAACACATGCGCCATCAGCGCCTTGCCGAGGCCGCGCCGGCGGAAATCCGCATGCGTGCCCACCGGTTCAAAGAGGAGCGACCGATTGACCTCATCGATCCAAACGTTGGTGAAAGCTGCGAAGCGACCGTCCGGCGCCACGACAACGAACTCGTATTCCATGTGGGGCGCGCGAAACACCTTGCCGTACGACTCGGCGTTCCACTTGCCGCTGAAGCTGTGATTATGTACATCGGCGAGCTGAGCGGCGTCCGGCGCCGTCGCCTGGTGGAAGCGAAAACCGGCGGGCAGCGGCGCGTCCGGCAAGTTTTTCAGGTCGTGCCGGGTGAGAGCGAAGCCTGTCTCCGAAAGCGAGAATCCGCGCGCTTCAACAAAGGCGATGTAGGCCGGATCGCAGTCGTCCACTTCAACCACGATTTTCTCTAAGCGTTTGTCATTTCGCGCGGCGAGCCGCCTTGTTTCGCGCTCGCAGTATTTGAAAATCTCGGCATGCTCGCCGCTGAGCCGCAGCGCCGGCGAGACTTGAAGATCGAATGCGTCCCAAGGCAGGTCCAGCACGGCGAAAGCGCAGACCTCTCCGCTGTCATCAAGCCAATAGCGCATCACATCGGCGGGATCGTATTGGTAGCAGCCGTTGAAGAGACGATGGCCCACATCGCCTTTGTGCAAGTAATTGCAGTGTCCGCATTGCCGCACCCAAGCCATGAGCGCCGCTTGCGCCCGGTACAGATCTTCCGGTCCTTGATAATGATGCGCTTTCATACTCGTATAGTCCTTCTATCTTGGAGCCTACGTTTGAGCGCCGCGCGTAGGTCGCGTAGACACTGACCGCCGACACTGCGGGTCAACCCCCCCTACACGCTTGCGCTTTGATTAAGATCCGTAGGGGCGAGGCGGTGACTCGCCCACAGTATTCCATCTGCGCAACAAAACCCAAGGTATTTTGAGTGGGCGGTTGCTATTCGGCGCGTGTGTCTACGAAAGTCGACGCATGCGGGCAAATCAACGCATCGCCAGCGCCCGCTCGTAAAGCGCTAGCATCCGACGCGCCTGCCTATCCAGCGAGAACTGCTCGGCCACGCGCTCGCGCCCCAGCACGCCCATCTGGCGCCGCCGACCCTCGTCAATCAACAAGCGCCGCAGTCTATCAGAGAGGGCGGCAATATCAAAGGGATTGACGATGTAGCCGGTTTCGCCATCGACGATCGCTTCCGGCGCGCCGCCAAAGCAGGTCGCCACCACCGGCTTCCCCGCCGCCATCGCTTCCAACACCACCGTCGGAAAAGGATCGACGTAGATTGATGGCGCCGCCACCACATCAGCCAACTGATAAGCCGCCCGCAACGCGTCGCCGCCCAGCCAGCCGCCGATGCGAATCAGCGGTGCCAAATGGGCGAACTCGCCCGAAATCTGCGATTCGATCGCGCGCGAGCTCAAGACCAGTAGACGGACAGCCGGCAGCGATGCTTGGAGCCGGCCAAGCGCGGCTAGCATTTGGCGCAAGCCCTTCTCCGCCGTCAAGCGCCCGGCGATCAGAATCACGCGCTTGTCCAACAGATCCAGCCGCCCGCGCAGATCAGCGACTATCGATTCGTCTACGGGACCCCACTCATCGAGATCAATGCCATTATGCGCCACATCGACCGCCGGCATGTCGTTGCCGGCGAAAGCATGTGCCAGAGCCTGGCTCGGCGCCGTGCGAATATGCGCGTATCGCGCCAGAAAGCGCTTGATCATAGCGTTGCGGAATGGATTGTAGCGGAAGCGGTTTTGGCGCAAATTGTAGCCGCGCGGCAATCGGTATTCTGCGGGTTCAAAAGGTCCCGGACCGTCAGCCGAAAAAGACGCAGGCAGCTTGCCATAGGCGAAGGGCATCGCGTCATGGGCGCTGAACACCACGCCGCAGCCGGCTTCGCGCGCCAGCTTCAGCGTCTGATACGAGAGCAGATAATGAATATTATGCGCGTTGACCACATCGGGCTGAATCCGGCGCAGCAGCTTCCCGTAGGCGCCGACGGTCTGCGGGTTCCAAAGTGAAAGCCAAGCGCGGAATCGCTCCGGATAACCGGCGTGAATATGATAGGTCGGGATGCCTTCGCGCATCTCTTCAAAGGCGGCGTCCGCCGTCGTGGTGATGACATGCGTTTCCTGCCCGGCCGCCGCCAAGCCCCGCGCCAGCCGCCAGACCACCGACTCCGCCCCGCCTCTGCCTTCCGGCGGAATTCGGTCACTCAGGAGGAGGATTTTCATTTCAAAGTCTCGGCTTGGCTCTTTGGGCGGGCAGCGAGCGACTCGACGCCTTGTCTTGCGTATATAGTGATGAAAGGTCTGAAGTACCAGTGTAACCAATCCAAAGGTGGAGAAACATGGCAAAGACATTGCAAGATGCCGACCGCGAAGCGCGCAGACTGGTGGCGAATTGGACGACCGGCGCCGCCCTTACCGGCTGGATTCCCGGCAGCGCCTTTTTCTTGACCGCGGCCGATACCGCCATGATCCACCAGGTGGCGAGCGCCTACGACGTCAGCGCCTTTGATATGGACCACTTGACCGGCACCCTGGGCGGCGTCGTCGGCAGCGCCATTGCCGGCGGGGTCATCGCCGAAGTCGTAGGCGTCATTCCGCTGGTGGGCTGGGCGGTCAAAAGCGCGGCGATGGCAGCCAAAGCCAAAGTGATTGGCGACGCCGTAATCGGATACTTCCGCGAACGCGCCGACTTGCCGGACACCAAAGTCTTCATCCCAATGGAAACATCGGACGACGAAAAGCCCAAGTCGGCGCCCAAGCAGAAAACCGACATCGCCGTCGAGGAAGACGAAGCCTAAAGCACAAAGCGCAATAAACCAGCATGCGGAATTGCAGCCAATACGCTTGACCGGCGAAGAAATCTCTGCGCCCTCTGTGATCTCTGTGTTGAAAAGCATTCGTGATTTCTACATGAAGCGAATTCCGTAAAGTTTCCCATTCATGCCTCGTTTCGCGTTTGTCCCTTCGGCACGAATGCGGTAGGCTTATCGGCGTGCCGCATTCAACCGCGAAGGGCTCGTCATGGATTCCGCGCTGCGCCAAAAAGTCTTGACCCTTTATCTCTCCACGTCGGCTCTCGACAGCCCGGTGCTGGGCTGGTCGATCTATGACGGCACGGGTAATGACGCCCACACCACCGGCGACAGCGACGAGCCGCCCTACGAAACCGGCTTGGACGCGCTCAAAGACGGCTGGCGGCTGATCCAGCAGCCGGTGCTCATCCCGCCCTACCCCGGCGAAGAATACACCACCTCGTTTATGAAATACGGCTTTCTATTTGAAAAGCTGGAGGATACTAGGACATGATCGACAAGCAATATCTGCTCACCTCAAAACAGATGGCCGAATTTGTCGCGCGCGGCTTCCTGCGCTTTGACGAGCTCGTGCCCGACGAAATCAACCGAGAAGTCATGCGCGGCATTGACCAGCAGGAAATCAAGGGGCATCGGTCGGGCACGCCCCTGTCGCAGTGCTATCACGGCACATCCATCCGCAAGCTGCTGGACTTGCCGCAAATCCAGGGTTTGATCCACAGTCTAGTCGGGGAAGACCCGCTCTTCGATCATGACGCCATTCACGTGCGCGAGCCAAATGAAGGCAGCGCCCAAGGTCTGCATGCCGATTCCATCATCGATTGCCGCACCCATTTCGACATCCAGTTGATGTACTTCCCGCACGATGTGCCGCTGGAGATGGGCGGGACGCTGCTGCTGCCCGGCAGTCATTTCCGCCGCGTCAACGAGATGGATGTCGCCGCTTATCAGAATATGCGCGGGCAAATCCCGATGGTTTGCAAAGCCGGCTCCGTCCTGGCGCTGCATCACGGCATCTGGCATTGCGGCCGCCAGAACAAGACGAATCGCCGCCGCTACATGTTCAAGCTGCGCCT
>WTGC01000185.1 GCA_011523705.1 Chloroflexota bacterium
GGAAGAAGTCGCTGTGCGGGAACATCGGGCAGAGCTGCAAGTTGACCTTGTCGGTCGAGGGCGTCTCGCTATCGCCGGCGGTGGCGACGTTGCGCAGCAGCCCGTCCGCCTTCAGGCGATCGAGCTCGGCTCGCATGGCGCGGACTTCGCGCTCGGACCAGAATTCGGCTTTGGCGACCCAGCCTTGGCTGCGGAATTGCTCGATTTCGGATTGGGTGAACATGGCGCGCCTCTTGCCATCTCGGGACTGACTGTCAGTAGTATAAGCCCATACGATGGAGGGGCACAGCGGTAACCCGCTTTCTATCCACTGTGCCCTCGGTGTCCTCGGTGGTAAAATCCCCAAGTCACCCGCCAATTCAGGAGCGCCGCCCATGTACAACCCGAAAGATCATCTCAAGCGGCTTGTCGAAACCCACGCGCCCAGCGGCTACGAGGCGCCGATTGCCGAGCTCCTGCGCGAGGAATGGGCGGAATTGGTCGATGAATTCGACAGCGACCGCCTCGGCAGCCTGATCGGCATCAAGCGCGCAACGACCGACGGCGCCGGCTCGCCCAGGATCATGCTGGCCGCGCACATGGACGAGATCGGCTTGATGGTGCGCGAGATTGAAGACGGCTTCATCTATGTGCATCGCATCAGCGGCATCGACCCGCGGGTGATGCTGGCGCAGCCGGTGCTGGTGCATGGCGAGCGCGCCCTGCCCGGCGTCGTGGCGACCATGCCGCCCCACATGCTCACCGCCGCCGAACGCAAAAAATACAATCCGATTGACGCCCTCGTCGTCGATGTCGGCTTGCCGGCCGCCGAGGTCGAGCGGCTCGTCCGCATCGGCGATTTGGTCACAGTTGAAGGACCGATGATCGATCTCAAGGGGCGGCTGGCGGCTTCCAAAGCGATGGACGACCGCTGCTGCCTCGCCGTCATTACCGTCTGCCTGCAGCTGCTTCGGGGGATGAATCACAGTTGGGATGTCTACGCTGCCGCGACCGTGCAAGAGGAGGTCGGCTTGCGCGGCGCGACCACCGCCGCCAACCATATCGAGCCCGATTGCGCCATCGCCCTTGATGTCGGTTTTGCCGAGCAGCCAGGCTTGAAAACGGCGATCAAGCTGGGCGGCGGACCCTTGATCGGCATTGGCGCCAACTTCCATCCCAAGATGGTCCAGCGCCTACAAGACATCGCCGCCTACTACGAAATCAAATTGCAAGCGGATATTATTCCAGCCCGCGCCGGTTATGATTCCTGGGCGATCCAGGTCTCGCGTGGCGGTGTGCCATCGGCGCTGCTGGGCATTCCCCTGCGCAACATGCACTCGCCGGTCGAGACGCTGGATCTCAAAGACATTGAGCGCGCCGGGCGGCTGCTGGCGCATTTCATCTGCGAACTGGATGCGTCCTTCCTGGATTACCTCTCTCTCATGCCGGCCGAAAGCGCGTAATATGGACGACTTCATGCGCGCCGCCATCGACGAAGCCAGGAAGGGGCTGGCGGAAGGCGGCATACCGATCGGTTCTGTGCTGGTCATCGACGGCGCGATCGTCGGGCGCGGTCGCAACCGCCGCGTTCAGAGCTGCAGCCCAGTCCTGCACGCCGAGATGCACTGCCTGGAAAACGCGGGCCGCTTGAGCGCGCGCGATTATCAGCGGGCGACCATTTACACCACGCTCTCGCCCTGTGATATGTGCAGCGGCGCCATCCTGCTCTACCAGATTCCCAAGGTCGTCATCGGGGAGAACCGCAGTTTTCAGGGACCGGAAGCCTATCTCCAAACGCGCGGCGTGGACTTGGCAGTGCTCGACAGCGACGAATGTTTCCGGCTCATGCAAGCCTTCATCCGCGCCAATCCCGAACTGTGGAACGAAGACATTGGCCTGTGAGGATCGGTCCCCCTGCGCTCGTACACAGCGAGCTCCTGTTTACGTTGCACGTTGCAAGAGGGCGTTACAGCGTAACGCCCCTACACGATTGCGCTTTGATTAAGCTCTGTAGGGGCGAGGCGGTGACTCGCCCACAGTATTTCATCTGCACAACAACACGCAAGGTATTTTGCGTGGGCGGCGGCATTGTCGCGTGTGTGTCTAAGCGCCAACATCCGGTTCTCATACGCTATTTGCAAGCGCCGTCTCCCGACTGTAAAGTACGTTAATATATAGATTCTTGGTTGAGAGGTCCCATGCGCATTCAATCGCTACTGCTCTTGTTGGCGCTTTCACTTCATTGGCCGACGCTGTCGCAAGACACCGATTTTCCGACGCTTGCTGCTTTGGCTGAGCTTGAGATTCCCGCCTTCAGTTATGCCGAGATGGTCGGTCGCATGTCTGACGTTGACCCGACTCATGTGCCGCCGGCCAGCCCGCCTGAGTACGAAATAGGCGCGCGCGACGACTTTTGGCTGAGCTTCGGCGATGAATACGAGCGCAAATATGTCACGGTGGAATTGCGCGGCATGACGGAACGCGTCTTGATCTGGGCGCAATCAACCCTGAATTATCCCAACTGGCGCGCGCATGCATTGGCGAAACACCTGGAATCCGCGGTGCTGGACCCGATGCAGCGGCTATTCCAATTCGCCGAGCCGCCCGGCGTCGATGGCGACTCGCGCATGATCGTGGCGATGATTTATGATCCTGACGGATCGCAGCTAGGTTATTTTTCGGACATCTATACCCGCCCCAAAAAGTTCAAGGCGCAGGGCAATGAGCGCGAGATGCTGGTCGTCAATCTCGCCCTGGATGACGAATATGACTTCTTCGACGAGATCCTGATTGATGTCGTCGCCCATGAATACCTGCACGTTCTGCATCATCATAGCGATTTCGGCGAGGAATTATGGCTGGACGAAGCCTTGGCCTCCTACGCTGGCTTCCAGGCGTCGAAGCCATATTTGAGTCGTTCCGTCGAGCATATCGTTGCCGATCACTTCCTGGAGGCGCCGGAGACAGGCTTGACGCAATGGCAAGCGGAAGAGGAAAAGGGCGCCAAGTATGGCGCCGGCTTCCTGTTTATCATGCATCTGACGCAGCGCTTCGGCAAAGACATCGCGGCGCGTCTGCTGGCAGAACAAACCAACGGCTGGCAGTCGGTGGACAAGGTGCTGCGCGAAGAGGCTCAGGTCTCAGCCGATGATGTATTTGCCGACTGGGTTTTGGCAAATTATTTCCTCGATGCCGGGCGCGGCTATGGCTATCGCGAGCTCGATGCCGATTTGACCCGACCCGAACCAAGCGCGTCATACAATAGCTTCCCGGCGGCGCATCAGAGCGAGCTGCCCCAATACAGCAGCGACTACCTTATCGTAGACACGCGCGGCGCCGATCAGCTCCACCTGCGCCTGTCGCAAGAGGCGGAAGCGAAGCTCATGGCGCCAATCGTCAACGATGGCGAACATGTCTATTACGCGGTCCCGACTGACATGGGCCACAATCGGCTAACCCGCCACTTCGACCTTTCGCGGACCAGGGCCGCTCATCTCCATTACAATATCTGGTATGACTTGGACTACGACGGGGAATACGCCTATGTAACCTTGAGCGAAGACAACGGCGAAAGCTGGCGCACCTTGCGCGGGCGGAGCGCCACCTCGTCGATCGCCTATTACGACTATTATCCTGATGGCTACACGGGCCGCTCGAGATACTGGCGCGCCGAGCAGATCAATCTCAGCAAGTATGCGCCTGGAAAGATCATACTCCGCTTTGAGCTGATGTCGGACTTCGCCACCAAATACCGCGGCCTGGCGATCGACAACTTGCGCATCGAGACGATCGGCTTCCAGGACAGCTTCGAGGCGCCCGATGATGGCTGGATCGCCGAGGGTTGGATCCGCACCGACAATCGCCTGCCCAACAACACCTGGCTGCAAGTCGCCCAGGAAACGCACGACGGCATCGAGGTTAGCCGCTCGCTCATCAGCGGCAGCGGCGAACTGAGCGTGGAAATCCTGCCCGGCGTGAGCCAAGTTCTGGTTGCGGTCTCGCCCGTCGTGCCCTATACCAGCTTGCCCACCGAATACGAGCTGGAGCTGAACTTGCTGAATGCCGCTGGCGAAATCATGGCGGTCAGCCGCGAATGTACGGTGACGACCACGCACGTGCTGAATTTCCGCGCGTCGCCAAACGGCGCCAAGATCGGGCTGGTGCCCAAAGCCGCCGCCCTGGATGCCTTCGATCGACAAGGCGACTGGTTCAAGGTGGAACACGCGGGCCGGCAAGGCTGGATCCACGCTGACTATGTGCACTCGGCGGGGAACTGTCCCTGAGCGGCGCGCTGGCGAATCGTGGAAGACGAATGAGCAGGTCTTCCGTACAGATTCAGGTCCCCAGTTTGCAACGGTGTTGTCGTTCTGATTGGATACAATTCGAAGTAGCGCCGGCGTCATCGAGAATTGCGGAATGAGTGGGCGCTTTGGGCATCAAGTAAAGTGAGGTGCTATGCGAATTAGAATACTGCTTCTACTGGTTATGTTGGCGTTCCAGCGGCCGGCGCTGGCGCAAGATGCCGATTATCCTACGCTGGCAGCCTTGGCAAACCTTGAGGTCCCGGCTTTTGACTATGCCGAAATGGTCGCCCGGATGAGCGGCAAGGATACGAGCTACGCGCCGCCGACTGAGCCGCCGCATTATGAAATCGGCGACCGGGAAACATTTACGCTGATAATGGGCGAAGACATCGCCTACGAAAGCGTCAAAATGGAGCTGCGTGGGTTAACGGATAGGGTGCTGATTTGGGTGCTGGACGACGCCGATTACCCTCGTTGGCGGGCGCAACAGATGGCGCAGCGCCTCGAGGCGTATGTGCTGGACCCGGTACAGGCGCTTGTGCGCTTTGCCGAGCCGCCGGGCGTCGATGGCGACCCGCGCCTGTACGTGGCGCTGTCGATGGATCCAGAAAGCCAATACTTTGGTTACTTCCTCGAAACGTCCGCCCGTCCCAAAAGCTTGTATCCCTATAGCAATCAGCATGAGATGCTGGTGGTCAACTTGGCGGCCGATGACGAATTCGATTACTTTGACGATATCCTCATTGACGTTGTCGCCCACGAATACATGCACATCTTGCAATCACTCATCGATCACGGCGAAGAACTCTGGCTCAACGAAGCGCTAGCGATCTATGTCGGCTACGTTGCGAGCAAATCATTCCTGAGCGGCAGCGCCTTGCAGTCGTTTGGCAACAGTTTTTTGCAGGCGCCCGATACGGGTCTCACACAGTGGCGAGCGCTAGAGGACATGACCAACAAATATGGCGCGGGCGGCTTGTTCATCGCTTACCTCGTCGAACGCTTCGGCGACGGCATCGTGGCGCGTCTGCTTGCGGATCAAGCGAATGGCTGGCGGTCGATCACCAAGCTGCTGCGCGAAGACCACGGCGTCGCAGCCGATGAGGTTTTCGCTGATTGGGTCCTGGCAAACTATTTCCTCGACTACCGGCGCGGCTTTGGCTACAGTGCGATCGAAGCCGACCTGACGGCGCCTCAGCCGACGGCGTCGTACAACAGTTTCCCCGTGACGCATGATAGCCGATTGCCGCAGTACAGCACGGATTACATTGCGGTCGACGCGCGCGGCGCCGACAAACTCCGCCTGCACCTGCGGCAAGATGCGGAAGCGCGCCTTGTCGACGAGGCGACGCCAGATGGCGATCATTTCTACTACGCGGTGGCATCGGACAATGCCAATAGCAGCCTGACGCGCGCCTTTGACCTGAGCGAGGTTAGTAGCGCCTGGGTAGAGTTCCGCGTATGGTATGACCTTGAAGAGGACTACGAATATGGTTATGTGACCGTCAGCGAGGACGGCGGCCAAACCTGGCAGGCGCTTCGCGGCATCTACATGCGGCCTTCCGATCTTTATGAAGACTACTATCCGGCCGGCTACACCCGCAGCACCGCCAACTGGCTGCCGGAGCGAATTGGCCTCAGCCATTATGCGCCCGGTCAAATACTGCTGCGCTTTGAAGTGAATTCAAGCTACGCCACAGAACACGCCGGCATGGCGATCGACGATCTGCGAATAGACACGATTGGTTTTCGCGACAGCTTCGAGATAGACGATGAGAGTTGGGTCGCCGATGGCTGGGTGCGCAGCGACAACCGTTTGCCGAATACCACCTGGCTGCAAGCGGTGCAGGAAACGGGCGATGGCCTGGATGTCAGCCGCGCGCTTGTGACTGGCAACGGCGAACTCAGCGTGGATATTCAGCCAGGCGTCAGTCAAGTGCTGGTGGCGGTTTCGCCGGTCGTTCCCCGCACCAGTCTGCCCACCGACTACGAACTCGAGATGAACTTGATGAATGCCGCCGGTGAGATCATGGTCGTCAGCCGCGAATGCACGGTCACGACCACGCACGTGCTCAACTTCCGCGCCTCGCCCAATGGCGACAAGATCGGGCTCTTGCCCGAGGGCGCCGCGGTGGACGCCTTCGATCGCCAGGGCGACTGGTTCCAGGTGGAATACGCGGGCCGGCAGGGCTGGATCCACGCCGATTACGTACACACCGCTGGGAATTGCCCCTGAGCGGCATCTTGGCGAAGGTTCATGAGTGCAACATGCGCAATTATTCCAACTTCCATCGTCATGATCTGCTCCTCGCCTGTTTCGAATACACCGGCGCCGCTACGAAGGCGACATGGCCAAGATAGCGGCTGATGAGACAACCCAACGGTGGTGGGCGAGCCGCCGCCAGATTAGGCAGTCGAATTGGCGCCGGCTCCAAACTGGATTCGCGCCATCGTGATTTGCCCATAGTAAACGTTTTCTGCCCATAGGTTGAGGTGAGTCCAAATGCGAATGAGAATGATTCTGGTCTGCTTGGCGCTCTACGTCGCTATGCCGCTAATCGCGCAAGAGAGCGAATACCCGACGCTTGCCGCCCTGGAAACTGTGGACGTGCCCGCCTTTCAATTTGTCGAGATGCTCGGTCGCATGTCAGGACGGAATACAGATCACACACCGCCCGAGCAACCGGCGCGGTACGAAATCGGCCAGCGAGACAATCTAAGATTGGCTTTTGGCGCGGAGAGGGAACGCCAATACATGGAGGTGGAGCTGCGGGGGCAGACCGCCGATGTCCTGGTCTGGATTCACATCGATATCGATTACCCGCCGTGGCGGGCGCAGGCGCTGGCGCGAAACATCTCGGCCAAGGTACTCGGTCCGATGCAACGGCTGTTCCAATCGGCCGAGCCGCCCGGCGTCGATGGCGACCCGCGCCTTCACGTCGTGATCATCAACGACCCCGAAGGCGACGTCATGGGCTCATTCCCTCGTTCCTCAACCCGCCCGAAACACTTGTGGCCGAAGAGCAACGAGCGAGAGATGGTGGTGATCGACGTCTCATTTGATGACGAATTCACCTTCTATGACGACATCATCCTGGAAACTGTCGCCCATGAGTATTTTCATCTCCTGCAGCACCATGTTGACCCGGGCGAAGAACTCTGGCTGAACGAAGCCATCGCGAGCTACGCCGGCTATCGGGTCGCCGACCTGATGTTTCGGATACATCGGGCGCACGGGATAGCCGACGAATTCCTGAAAGCGCCGGGGGTCGGGCTGACGCAGTGGGAATCCACGCCAGACAAGGCGCCGAAGTATGGCGCGGGCGTGTTGTTCATGGTTTATCTCGCCCAACGCTTCGGCGACGGGATCATGGCGCGCCTGCTGGCTGAGCCGTCTGACGGTTGGCGCGCTGTTGACCAGACCCTGCGCGAAATGCACGGCGTCTCCGCCGACGAGGTCTTCGCCGACTGGGTGCTGGCGAATTACTTTCTGGACGCCGGCCGCGGTTATGGCTACCCCAAGTTGGACGACGAGCTGACGCCGCCGCAGCCCCGCGTCGCCTCCAGTCAATTCCCGTCCGCGCGCCGCGGCCGGCTGCCCCAATACGGCACGGATTACATGGCTGTCAATGTGGGTGGCGGGGGCAAGCTCACATTGAGCTTACGCGAGGCGCCCGAAGCGGAACTGGTCGATGTGGCGCCAACCGAAGGCGAACATTTCTACTATGGCATCGCCACCGACGGCGGCAACCCCCGCCTGACGCGCGCCTTCGACCTTAGCGGGGTCGACGACGCTCAACTTCGCTTCAAGTCCTGGTACGACCTCGACCATAATCAGGAGTACGCCTACGTCAACATCAGCGAAGATGGCGGCGCCAATTGGCAAACGCTTCCGGGCAACTACACCGAAAGATCCGGCATCTACTCGCTGTATTATGACGAGGGATTTACTGGCGACAGCGGCATCTGGCTGACCGAGCGGATGGACTTGAGCGATTATGCGCCTGGCCAGATTCTGATCCGCTTCGAGATCGTATCGCATATCGGCACCGCCTATGGCGGTATGGCGATCGATGACCTGCGCATTGACGCGATCGGCTTCCAGGACGGCTTCGAAATGGCCGACGAGGCCTGGATTGCCGAGGGCTGGATCCGCAGCGACAATCGCCTGCCTAACAACATTTGGCTGCAAGCGGTGCAAGAGTCGCGCGGCCGCCTCCATGTCAGCCGCTCGCTGATCCGGGGCAGCGGCGACCTGCAAGTGGACATCCTGCCCGGCGTGAGCCAAGTTCTGGTGGCGGTGTCGCCGGTCGTCCCGCAGACCAACCAGACATCGCGCTACCGGCTGGAGCTGAACTTGTTCGACGCCGCGGGCGCGCCCATGGAAGCGGCGAGCGAATGCCAGCTGCGCACGACGGCCGGCTTGAATTTCCGCGACGCGCCCGGCGGGGAAAAGATCGGGCTGCTGCCGGTCGGCACCGTTGCATTCGCTCTTGGCAGCCGCGACGGCTGGTTCAACGTGGAGTATGATGGCGCCTCCGGCTGGATCCACGGCGACTACGTGACGACCGACGGCAACTGCGACTTGTAGACACGACCCTTCACTCCTGGGGCGACTTTGCGTCGCCAATCGAAAGTCAATATAATGTTGACAGATGGGAAACTCGGCAACGCTGCGGGCACAGCAGAATATGGCTTACGCCCGAGTGTCCCGTCCCGACAAAGTAACCGCATTGAAGGAGAAGTGAAATGAAAACCTCGAATTTTGTCAGCCTGCTCGTCTTGCTCGTTTTCTTGTTTTCGCTGGGCTTCGCCGGGCAGGCGCAGGACAGCGCCATCTCGTTCCTGACGGCGCCCTGGGGCGTGCCACCGGATGAAGATTTGCTCAACGCTTTCATGGAAGAGAGCGGCATCACTGTCGAGATTCAGTCGGTGCAGACAGCCGATCTTCACAGCCGCGTGCAAGTCGCCGCTGCTGCTGGCGAGGCGCCCGCTGATGTCATCTTCATTACGCAAGAGGGGCCGTCCAACGTGGTCGCCACCGGCAATCTGTTGCCGCTCAATGACCTGATCGGTATGGGCGATCTCGATGTGGATGACATCGAGAAAATGGATTTCTGGACCATTGACGGCGATATCTACGCGGTAACGACATACCTCCAGCTCGTGATGATGGACTACAACAGCGCGCGTCTGGCGGAAGCTGGCTATGATGCGGCGCCGACCACCTGGGCCGAGCTGGACGAGATGGCGCGCGCCGCCCAGGCAGCGGGCGTGGATGACCACCCGATCGCCATGGGCGCTATCAACTGGTCCTGGTGGCTGATCGCGCTGAGCATGGGCGACCCGATGTTCGACGACGATCTGAACCCGGTCTTCGCCGATGAAGGCAGCAAAGCGCGCGAAGCGATGGCGCTGCTCAAGAGTTGGTTCGATGACGAATTGATCAGCCCAGAGATTCTGGCCGGCAGCATCGGTCAGCATCCGCTGTTTTGGAGCGGCGTCGGCGTCTTCCATCAAGGTTGGCAGGGTTCGGTTGTGCCGGGCAACGCCGAGACCTCCATGCAAGCGCCCAATGTCGAGTATATGGTCCTGCCGGAAGTCGGCAACACTTGGAGCTTCCCCGCTGGCATCGGCATCTCGGTCGACAGCGAAAATGTCGAAGCGGCTTGGGAGTTCATCAAGTGGTATGTTGGCGCGGACAATATGACCGCGATCTGGAACGCCTTTGGGCTCTATCCATCGCGCACTTCCCTCGCTGCCGCGCTTAACGAAGCGGGCCAGGTGCAGGGTTACGCCGAGATCGTGGAGCAGGGCATGCGCACCAATGAGTTGCCGCGATTCGCGCTCTGGTGGGGTCCCTGGTCGGCCAGCGTCAGTGAGCACATTCTGGAAGCCATGAGCAGCGGCACAGCCTCCGATGATCTTATCGATGCCTTGGCCGAGGAGTGGAACGAGCTCAAGGAAGAGTACGAGTAGACAATGCCTTAGCGCCAGCTGTTGTAGGGGCGATTCTGTGAATCGCCCACCGCTTACGGTCATATCGCATCGGCGCTTGATGATCGGCGCCGGCGGCAAAAGTGTACCTAACCTTCACGAGCCGGTGAGTCGCTCGCCTTAACCCACCAAGTCGTAGGGGCGATTCTGTGAATCGCCCACATGCCCGCCGTAAAGACCGTGTAGGGGCGATTCTGTGAATCGCCCGCGATTGCATACTTCGTGACTCGATGCGTGAACAGCGTTTCCGATCCAGATCTCGCCGCTCAATTAGGTTGCCGGGTTATGACTACGGGCAAGCAGGCGTATACTTCGTCACTATCTGCGCCTTTCAGCAGGCGACTCTCTTCGGCGAGATTACCGACGGCGCAATGGCCCTCAATGAGTTGGGTAAGATCGTCAGCGCAGAATGGCAGCACGTGTCAACTGTTCGACGCAATGTCAAACTAGACCAATTTGTTGTGATGCCGAACCACATACACGGGCTGGTCATCATTGAATCATGCATTAACGGCGATAATTCTCGAAATACGACTGGTAACAGGACCATGCGCGCTGGCACTTTGCAGTCGGGTTCACTTGGTGCAATAGTTGGCCAGTTCAAGCTGGCGGTTAATCGACAGGCCAGGCGTCTGAACTTGTATCCAGCCCATCGGATTTGGCAGCGAAACTATCACGAACATATCGTCCGTGACGAAACCTCTTTGAACGAAATACGGCGCTATATCCTTGAGAATCCGGCACGATGGAATGATGACGGTTTGTATGTCGAATAAGTCAACAGTTTAAGTGGGCGATTCACAGAATCGCCCCTACAGCATTCGATTGCGATTAATTTGTAGTAAT
>WTGC01000216.1 GCA_011523705.1 Chloroflexota bacterium
CCCCCCGGCCCCCTCCCCCATAAAGAGGGAGGGGGAGCTAGACCCTGCGGGATGCAGGGTATTTTGCGTGGGCGGCGACATTGTCGCACCTGTGTCTACAACAGCGCGGAAAGTCGCTGAATGACCGAGCTCGGCATAGGCGTGATCGGCATGGGCTGGATGGGGCAGGTTCACGCCCGCTCTTACAGCTTGGCGCGGCAGCGCTTCCCCGAAAGCGGCTTGTCGGCGCGGCTCGTCATCTGCTCCGACAATGTCGCTGGGCGCGCCGAGGCCGCCCGCGATTTGCTGGGTTTCGAGCGCGCCACCACCCGCTGGCGGGACGTCATCAAAGATCCCGCTGTGGAAATCGTGAACATCGCCACGCCGAATCATCTGCACGTTGAGATCGCCGAAGCGGCCGCGGCCGCCGGCAAACATATTTTCTGCGAGAAACCTGTCGGGCGGACGCCGCAAGAGACCGCTCAAATCGAATCCATCGCGCGCCAAGCCGGCGTCCTCAGCTTCGTCGGCTTCAATTACCGCTGGGCGCCGCTGGTCATCCAAGCCAAGCAGCTGATCAGCCAGGGCGCGCTGGGCGAATTGACGCAATACCGCGGGCGCTTCTTCAGCATGTACGGCAGCGATCCGCTGGGATTGCTCTCCTGGCGCTTTGACCGCGAGATCGCCGGCTACGGCGTACTTGGCGATATCATGGCGCATGTAACTGATATGGCGCTATTTCTCGCCGGCGGCATCAAGCGGCTGGTCAGCAATTCGCATACTTTCATCGCCGAGCGTCCTCTGCCCATCCCCGGCAAAGGCACGCATTATTCAAGGGGCGCGCCGGAAGACCCCAAGGGACCGGTGACGAACGACGATTATGTGGGCGCGCTGCTGGAATTCGAGAATGGCGCGCGCGGCTCGGTCGAGGTCTCGCGCTCCATCTTTGGACCCAAGAATCAGATGGCATTTGAGCTCAACGGCAAGAAGGGCGCGATCAGCTGGGATTTCGAGCGAATGAATGAATTGCAGCTCTACCTTCCCGATGCAGATGGCGGGCACGATGGCTTCACGCGGCTGGTCGGCGGCGATCAATATCCCTACCACGGCAATTTTAATCCGGGCGAAGGCAGCGGCTTGGGCTACGAAGACATGAAAGTGATCGAAGCCTTCAACTTCTTACAGTCGGTGGCGGATGGCGTCCAGCGCGCGCCCGGGCTGGCGGAGGCGCTGGCCGTGGCAGAGGTGCATGCGGCGATGATCCGCTCCTGGGAGAGCGGCGCCTGGGAAGATGTCAAATGCCTGCGGCTGGACTGAACCAACCAATAAGATGTAGTGGCGGTAGGCCGTGCCGCTCATGTAGCCTGCACGATAAGCTGCGGGCGTTTCAGCGAAACGCCCCTACATAGTTTCGACGATGGTGAACCCGATGACAGAACTCGCCCTGCGCGGCGCCATTTACACCCTGGTCGCCGATCCCTTTCTCAACGCGGCCTCGGACTGCGTCGTCTATGAGCCGGATGGATGCATCCTGATTCGCGAGGGCGTCATCCGCGAAGTCGGCGCCTATGCCGACCTGCGGGGCAAGCTGCCGGACGACATCGAATTGCGCCATTATCCCGATGCGATTCTGATGCCAGGTTTCGTCGACGCCCATATCCATTATCCGCAGGTCGAGATTATCGGCTCCTACGGCGCGCAGCTCTTGGAATGGCTGAACAAATACACCTTCCCGGCCGAGGCTCGTTTCGTCGATGACGATCACGCCAGGCGCATCGCTGACTTCTTCATCGACGAGCTGCATCGGAATGGCACCACAGCGGCTTCGGTATTCTGCACCTCGGCGCCGGGCTCGGTCGACGCCATATTCGAGGCGGCGCAGCGCTTCAATATGCTGCTGCTGGCGGGGAAGATGATGATGGATAGCCATGCGCCGGCCAACCTGGTTGATACCGCCCAATCCAGTTACGACGATTCCAAGGCGCTGATTGAGCGCTGGCACAGGCGCGGTCGCTGCCTCTATTCGGTGACGCCGCGCTTTGCCTTGACCAGCAGCCCGCGGCAGCTCGAACTGGCCGGCGCCTTAATGCGCGAATACAGCGACGTCCGCTTGCAATCGCATATTTCGGAGTACCGCGCCGAGGTCGCGCGCGCGGCCGAGTTGTATCCGGAGCGGAAAAACTACACCGACATTTATGAGCATTACGGCTTGCTTGACGAGCGCGCGATATACGGGCACGGCATCCACTTGTCGGAGGGCGAGCTGCGGCGCTTCCACGAAACCGGCGCCAAAATCGCCCATTGTCCCACTTCGAATTTCTTCATAGGCAGCGGCCTCTTCGACATCGCGAAGACGAAGAACGAGGCGCGGCCCGTCACCGTCGGGCTGGGCACCGATGTCGGCGGCGGCACCAGCTTCTCCATGCTGCAGACGATGAGCGAAGCTTACAAGATGGCGCAGCTGCGCGGCATCTCGCTGACGGCGACTCAATGCTGGTATCTGGCGACCCTGGGCAGCGCCGAAGCGCTGGGCTTGGCGGAGGAAGTCGGCAGCCTGCAACAGGGCTGCGACGCTGATATCATCGTCTTGGATCCAAGAGCCACGCCATTGCTGGAGCTGCGCGCCGATGTCGCCGAGTCGCTGGACGAGCTGCTTTTCGCGCTGATGATCTGCGCCGATGATCGGGCGATCGCGGCGACTTATGTGGCGGGCGAGAGGGTATATGAGCGCGACCCGTCGACTTAGCTGGCGCCGCCGACTTCAATTTTTCCCAACTCCACGTAGCTGCTATCGCCGACCGGCAGGCGCGCCGATGGGTCATTGATGTCGTAAAGCCCGGCGATCAAGCGGTATTCGCCGGCAGTCAAGTTCTTCGGAATGAGCAGACCGTGATTATCGACAATCGACTCGCCAGGCTCCCAGTCCCTCGTCATGGATGAGCCGCCGACCGGTTCGCTGTCGCGCTGGGCGACCAGTGCGCCCTCGCGATTCAAAAGCTGGAGGAAGACTTTGTAGCGCCCGCTCGGCGCTGCAAGCGCGGTCCAGACCAGTTGCACTTGCAGGACATCGCCCGGCGCCAGCGCAGTTGCATTGAGCGTGAAGGCATCCAGCGAAATCTCGCCGGCGAATACACGGGCGAGTACCGTAGGCTCGCTCAAATCCGCCCGGCTGACGTACAAGACATAACGCAGGTCATCGACCCAGCGATCATCCACTTCAAACGCGTCGCGGTTGAGCGTCGTCTCCACGATCAGGTTGGGGTCCTGCTGTTCAGCGCCATAGAGGATGACATGAAGTCGATCATGCGCGGCGATGATGTCCTGGACCTGTTTTCTGGTCGTTTCGTCATCCCCGCCCAGCGGCAAGGGATAAACGGGCGCGTCCGCTCGGTAATAGTAGCGCAGCAGCTCTTGGAGGCCAGGCGCGCTGACAATGAGGGCGTCGGCCGGGCGCAGATCGTTTTCAATCTGCTTCACCAAGCCGCGCATGTCATCGCGCTGGAAAGCTGGATGGTGATAGAGCGTGTCGAGGGCGGCAACAAGCGCCACGAGATAAAATGCCAGCGCAAGAGCCGAAGCCAGTTTGGAGAGGGCGCGCAGGTACGAAGGACCTCGGCGGATTGGGAGCTGCCACAGGACCCAGACGCCGCCGCCCAGCCACAAAGCGCAAGCCAACTGCGCCGGCAGCAAGAAGCGCAGAAAGCCCTGCCCCAAGCCAATGAAGAGAAAGACGGCGATCGAAATCAGCGCCCAGGCGACTGGCAGCAGTGCAAGCCAGCGGTAAGGCCGGCGACGCAATGGTGGGAGCAAACCCAAAAGCAAGAAGACGCAGGCGACCAGCCACAGGTGGTTCGCGCTCAAATCAAAGGCGCTGCCAAAAGCCAGGAGTTCCATTATCTCGGTCAGCATCTGATCGACGGGGGGGCGCCCCAAGCGATGCGAGCGGTTGCCCAATTGCGCGATGGCCACCGGCAGCCAGGGCAAGAACAGAATCAGCGTCAAGGCATGCGCCAGCGGGACATTGAGCCAGCGCCGCCAGGTCAAAGGCGTCGACCGCCCAACCGAGCTCTCGCGGATGAGCGATGCGCAGCACCCGAGCGTCACTAGCGCCGCCTGCGTCAAAATCACGAAAGCCTGGGCGAAATGGGTGTATAAGCCAAGCGCATTGATGAGCCCCAGCCCGATGGCTTGGCTCCAGCGTTTTGTTCGGCCGGCGCCCGAATCTCGATCGCGAATGATATCCAAATACAGCCACATACTGGACGCGGCGATCGCCGTCAGCATGGCGTACATGCGCGCTTCTTGCGCATAGTAGATGCTGAAGCTGTTGAATGCGACTAGCGCCGCCGCCAGCCCGGCGACCGGATGAAATAGCCGTGCGCCCAGTCCATAGGCAAAGGCGACGCTGATGACGCTGAAGAGCGCCGAGGGCATGCGCAGGGCGAATTCTGATGCGCCGGTTAGGTCGCGCCACCAGCCCAGCAGCGTAAAGTACGCCGGCACGTGCACATTGGTCTGCAAGTGGGATATCAGTTGGGGCAGCGTGCGCGTCGAATGGGCGTAGGCGACGCCCTCGTCATACCAAAGCGATTGCGCGCCGAGGCGGTGAAAGCGCGCCGCCGCCGCGAGCAAGAGAATGATGATGACCAGCGCAATGAATAGCGCGCGTCGCTCTTGCCTGCGTCTCAGCGCCGGACTCGCCTCGTCGGTCATCGCGCGCGCTCTCGCAGCGCCAGCATCGCCGTGCCCAGCGCGATCGTCGCCAGCGCTCCGGCTAAAGCCAGCCAGGAAAACAGTCGGCTCAATCCCCGGTCATAAACGGCGATCTCGTCGACTATGATCGGTCCGGACCCAAAAGAGACGCGCCGCGTCTGCGCTAACGCGGAAGAAAGCTCGAATCGCGTTACCCGCCAGCCCGCGTCTATCGCCTCAACGGAACGCCAGCGGATCTCTAGCGCGGTGCCAGACGCGGTGAAATGCAGCCCGTCAAGGAATCGCCTCGCCCGGCCGAAGCGAGCGCTGGCGTCGGAAACGGTCGCGCCCTCCCCTTGTATCTGCCAGCTCTCCGCCTGGTGCCGGCCGCGATACAGAATCGGCTGCTGCTCCTTCAAGTAGTTTTGCACGCTGTGATAAACCGGCAGCGGCGTGAAGGTCGGTTTTTCCGGCTGGTAATCCGGCTCGACCATGCGAAAGTAGTAGAAAGCCTGATCCGCCTCAAACGGGTCTTTGCGCGTGAAGAACCAATACATGACATTGCCTACCCAGGGCCACTCTTGCTGGATGCGCTGGTAGAAGATCGGCATATAGCGAGCGGCCTGCTGTTGAGTGACGCTGCCGTAAGCGCCATAGAGGCTGATCTGCTCGGGCGGCAGCTCGGCGTCGAGGGTGGCGTTCCAGGCTGCCTCACTGAGCCAGATGGGCTTATGCGCATCTCCGTTGCGCACCATGATGTCACGATAATAGCTGTGACGAGCCACGTTAACTGAGGTGGCGCGCAGGCGTCGATCGGTTGGTCCGCTGCGCAAGCCATAACCCTGAGCCGAGAGCACATCAAAGCAGTCGCCGCCGCCCAAATCATAGAGCGCTTGCAAGAAGACCAGGTCGCTCAGGTCTCGCGTCCCGTCAAGCGCGATGGTCGGGGCGATCGCGCCGCTGATCACCACGATATCGGGATCGACTTCCTTCAGCGCCCGGTAAGCGCGGCAGAGCAATTCCACGTAGCCGCCTGGATCGATGGGATTGTTGCCCCACTCGGGGTAGATATTCGGTTCGTTCCAAATTTGATAGTGGCTGACGCGCCCACGATAGCGCGTTGCAACCGCCGTCGCGTAATTGACAAAGTCCGCCAGATCGTCGGGTGGCGCTCGGTCGCCGGCAGCGGGGTCAGCGCGCGTCCAAGCCGGCGGATTGCTCAGGCGCGCCATCAGACGCAAGCCATAGGCTTCGGTCAAATCGACAATCTGGTCGTATTTCACCCAGGTGTCGATCGTGTCCGGCTGGCCGTCGCCATCGCGATCGAGCCGCGAATCGGTGTAGCGCCCGCGCCCGTCAACCTCGAGGTCTTCCCAGGGGAACTCCTGCCGCAGCCAGACGAAGCCGGCCTCGCGGATCATGCTCAGCATGGCTTCAATCTTCGGGCGCTCGACTTCCTGCTCCAGAAAAGTATTGATGCCGTAGGGATAGGCGGCTTTGTTGTCGATCGGCGCCAGGGCAGCGGTCTCCAGCGGGTGACGGATGAGGTTGCCGGCCACCTCGACCAAGCCGCGGATTTGCCCGGCGACCGACTCTTCGCCGGTCTGCGTCCAGATGAATTGCCAAGCCAAGCCGCGGCTGCGCAAGTCCAATGCGAGCGCGCCCAGGGCGAAGGCCACGACGATCGTGATAAGCGCCGCCCGTTTGCGCCATGAAGTGGATGTGCTCGGTGACCTATTCGACATGAGTCGGATTATAGCCGCAGCGCCGACGATTGGAAGTGCATGGGCTTTGGGTCTAGCCGGTCGCAAGGATTGGGTCAAGCAACGTCACGCGCAAACTTTGATTTGCCTGCCGAACTATGGTTTACTTGTGGCAAATACCCTTGGTGATCGAATGCGCTGCCGGACCTGCGCTGCCGCCTTGATTCTATTGCTGCTGCCCTTTGCCGTTGACGCGCAGGGCGCTGTTGAGCGTGCTGATTGCATGGAAACGCCCCACGGCTATCGCGCGCAATGCGGCTATGTCACGCTGCCGCAGGATTATGATGATCCTGACGGGAATCAGGTGGCGATCTACTTCACACTGATCCACGGCCGCGGCAGCCAGACGCAGCCCGATCCCCTCGTTTATCTGGTCGGCGGACCCGGCAGCAGCGGCACACAGTTGCTGCAAACCTCATTCCGCAAATATCTCAGATACTTCGCCGATGAGCGAGACATCGTCGTGATTGACCAGCGCGGCACCGGGCTATCGGATCCGCCGCTCTATTGTCGCGAGGTACTCTTCCGCCTGGACGAAATCTTGCAGAGCCATCACGACGAACACGCCGAGCTCGTGCTCGAGATACTGACCGAGTGCCACGAGCGGCTGACGCGCAGCGGCGTCCAATTCAGAACTTACCATAGTGACAACATCGCCCGAGACATCGTAGAGGTGCTGCGCGCCATCGGCTATGAGCAATGGAATCTGGTCGGCGTGTCCTACGGATCGCGTTTGGCGCTGGAGATGATGCGCGATTATGCGCCGAGTATTCGCAGCGTCATCCTCGATTCGGTGTATCCGCCGCAAGCCGACATCTACCTTGACGCCTGGTATCATGGTGAGCGCGCCCTGCAAGCGCTGTTCGACGCATGCGCGGCCTCCGAAGGCTGCAACGCGCGCTATCCCGATCTGGAAGCCGCATTCCATCGCGTTTACGAGCGATTGAATGAGACGCCGCTGCGGGAGAGCTATTCACCGCCGCGCTTCGAAACGCTAGACATCAAGATCAGCGGCTACCGGCTCTATGACTGGATCTTCAGCTGGCTCTACGAAGTCGATTCGATTCGGCAGATCCCCAAGCTGATTTACGATCTCGACCGCGGATTTGCTGCGCACGCCGTTCGCCTCGGCGTCGCTTTCGAGGCAAGCATGACGTCGCTCAGCCTGGGCATGCACTACACCGTCCAATGTCAAGAAGAGTACGATTCGGCGCTCAGACGCGATTATTACAGCATGGTAGAAGCCCATCCCCATCTCGGCGGTTACCTGCGCTACCCGGTGGAGGGCTTGTCGACCTTGTCTCGCCTTTGCAACATGTGGCGGGCGGAGGCGCGGCCCCTAAGCGTCAATGACCCGGTGCACAGCGATGTGCCCGCCCTGCTGCTCTCGGGCCACTATGACCCGATCACGCCGCCGGTCTACGCGGACATGGCAAGCGAGACCTTGCAGACGGCGTACAGTTTCGTCTTGCCCCACGTCGGGCACGGCGTACTGCGCTCGGACCGCTGCGCCGTCGACATCGCCGTTGACTTCATCAATGCGCCGCTGAGCGAACCCGATAGCAGCTGCATCGCCCTGACGCGCGCCATCGAGTTCGACTAATCCAGCCCAGCCGATATTGGGCAGAAATTGACTTGCGCCAAGCGGTTCGTTATCTTACGCATACGTGTAGAAAATGTGACAATGTGTCCGCGCCACATGTCTACAGCAACCGGGATTGGCGAAAATGAACGACATCGAACAATACGAATTTGACCGCCTGGGATACCTCGTCATCCCGAGTTTTCTGACCGATGCCGAAGTTACTAGCCTCGCGGCCGCGGTCGATGCCGCTGAGGCGGATGCGCTGGCGCAAGTGGACCGTCCGCCGGATAAGATCAGCGCTTATGGGCTCGAATATCGTCACAACGCCGAAAAGGGCTATTTCGTCAGCGGCGCGGGAGGAGAAGGCAATGCCCTGCTTATTGATGAATTCTTTAACATGGATCCCGCTTTTGATGCCCTGGTCAATCACGCGCCAACCATGGCCTATATCCGGGCGATCGTGCAAGAACGACCGACGATCAACAATTCCGAATTACGCATCCGCTACCCTGGCAACCAAACCGGCGCGCATTGTGGCGGACCTGTTGGCTTGAAGCTGCGGTACAACTACAATGCCCGGGGAATCAACTGCATGATGGTGCGCATGGTCTACTTTGTGCACGATGTTGAGCCGGGCCAAGGGGAATTCTGCGTTGTGCCAGCAACCCACAAGAGCAATATGGTCTCACCCTACAAAGGGAATGACCCCGATAAAGAACCAGGCATGGTCGGCCTTCCCGTCAAAGCCGGCGACGCGATCCTTTTCACCGAGAACCTGCGTCACGGCGGATTGACCAACCGCTCGCGCCAGACGCGCAAGACGCTGCACGTCGGTTACGGTCCCTTTTGGATGAAGTCGCAGAATCACAGCACCATGGATGAAGAGCCCTATATCCTGCCGAGCACATTCGCGCGCTATACCGAATGCCAGCGCATGTTATTCCGCGCGCATCAGACGCTGTTCGAGGGTGGCAGCAACTGATGCTTGAGATCAAGCGACAGGAACTCGCAGGAATCCCTTGCATCACCCTGCGTGATTCGCGCGTCGACGCCGACAGGCGCGCCATCGAGTTTGAGTGAACGCCCCCGGCGCCAGCGCCCACTATTTGACTTGAGCGCTCGCGTTCGCTATGTTAATGTGAATGTCCGCTGCGCGGATTGCTAGCCTTGAGGCGTATTCCGAATTTGAATGGCTCACAGGCGTTAGCAACGTGCGGAACCTCCGCCAGGAATGACATAAGTGAACGATATCGAAAAATACGAATTTGACCGTCTGGGATACCTCGTCATCCCCAACTTCCTCACTGACGCGGAAGTGACGAGCCTCGCAGCCGCCATCGACGCCGCCGAAGAAGACGCGCTGGCCCATGCCGATCGCCCGCCGGACAAAATCAGCGCCATTGGTCTCGAATACCGACATGACGCCGAAAGAGGCTATTACGCCAGCGGCGCGCGCGAACACGGCAATACCCTGATCATCGAGGACTTCTTCAATGCCGATCCCGCATTTGACGCGCTGATCGATCACGCGCCAACCATGGCTTACATTAACGCGATCATCAAAGAGCGCCAGACCATCAACAACAGCGAGATTCGCATCCGCTATCCCGGCAACCAAACCGGATCGCACATGGGCGGGCCAGTCGGCCGGAAACATCGGTACTATTACTCGGGCCAAGGCATCGACTGCATGATGGTGCGCATGGTCTACTTCGTCCACGATGTGGGACCGGGCGAGGGCGAGTTCTGCGTTGTGCCCGCCACCCACAAGAGCAATATGCATTCGCCGTATAAAGGCACTGATCCCGATACGGAACCGGGTATGATCGGGCTGCCTGTCAAAGCGGGCGACGCCATCCTGTTCACGGAAAACTTGCGCCATGGCGGCTTCACCAACCGATCGAAGCAGACGCGCAAGACGCTGCATGTCGGTTATGGTCCCTTCTGGATGAAATCGCAGAACCACAGCACCATGGACGAAGAGCCTAATGTCTTGCCCAGCACCTTCGCGCGCTGGAACGATGCGCAGCGTTTACTCTTCCGCGCCCACCGTACCATGTTGGACTAGGGCAATATGCTTCAAATTGAAAGACAGGAACTTGCTGGCATCCCTTGCATCACCCTGCGTGACACGCGGGTGGCAGAGGCTCCGGTGATCATCCACTATCATGGCTGGACCGGGGGCAAAGGCGCCCTCGAGACACCTGACCAGAGCCAAGTGCAATTGGCGTCGGCCGGCTTCCTGGTGGTCGCGCCCGATTGCTACGAACACGGCGAGCGCGCGACCGACGCCTGGTTCCGCGCTCAATTCAACGGCTGGGCTTTCATCTGCCAGGCGATGGACCAAACCAGAAAGGAAGCGGCCGCGCTCTACGAAGCGGTCATGGCATTGCCCTACTGTTCGACGCATAATCCGCAGGTGACGGGCGGCTCCATGGGCGGTTTGATCGCGCAGATGGTCTTCGCCGAGAACAGCGACTTCGCCTCGATGGTATCGGTCGTGGGCCGCTCCAGCTTTTACCAAGCGGATGAATGGTGCCGGGAAGCGCAGCGCGGTACCTGGTGCGATGACTGGTGCGCCGAATACGCCACCCAATCGCATCCCGAGCGCTTCACTGACCGACCTCTGCTCTTTATTGATGGCGCGCTGGATACCGATTGCCCGGCCGAGACCAATGCTGAGACAGTGCGTCTGATCAACCAGGCCGGCGGGCAGGCGGAACACTTCGTCGATCCCAACTTCGGTCACGGTTTCTCGCCGCCGATGCGCGAGAAATTCGTCGATTGGCTCGTGGAACACGGGAAGCCGCCGCTCCACACTTCGACTATGACGACCGCTGTAGGGGCGACCGTCGGGTCGCCCGCCGCAGCACATGAATTGTAGGGGCGACCTAGTAGGTCGCCCGCCAACGGGGAATCTCGATATGCAGCACGATGTAGACAAAATCATCGCCGAGATTGAACAGCGCAGCTATTGCATCATTCCGTCGGTGATTTCGCCCGAGGAGGCGGATGAAGCGCGTGAAATCCT
>WTGC01000015.1 GCA_011523705.1 Chloroflexota bacterium
CAGACGGGCGACAGAAGGGTTGCCCCCTATCAGGTCGCCCGCCGGAGCGCAATTCAGTAGGGGCAACCCTTCTGTCGCCCGTCTGTGTCCACTTGCCCCGCGTCATTCAAAGCCGACATCTTCCTTCTGCTTCCGCTGCGGACGCTCCGCCTTGAGCTCGACCGTGACGCCGCCGAAGATGGGCGCGCAGACGTTGTAGATCGAGACCGTGAGCGCGGTCGAGACGCCGCCGGCCACCGCCGCCCACACGGCGATCTGCGCCAAAATAGGACCGAGCACATCCAGCGGAATATCCACATCAAGGAAGTCGAAGATGGCGTTCAGCAGCACGAGCAGGAGTATGGGCAAGACAGCCGCCCCCGCCGATACCAGCGCGGCGATCTTGACGGCGGAGAGGAAGCCGATGCGATTGAGTGTGTAGGTCATGAGATTTTCTCGTTTGTGGATTTCTCAAGAATCAAGATTATAACGTGTTTACACTCCGTCTGTCCTCGTCGACTCTCAAGTGGCCGCTCTTCATTCTTTTCTCGACCAAAGCGCTCACGCACATGTATCTTCAAAACTGTCGTTCGATGCGTGAGTCGTTCATTCCGACTCTCGTTCATCGCAGTAGCGCTTCTAGGCCATAACTGTCTCATACGCGCCAAACCCGACTTGATAGCGCGCGCTACTAAACTACCGACCATAATCGTTACCAAACGCGCAACTTCGGGATCGTCCAATTGCGACTGAATCACAAGATGTAGCAAGAGCCACCACAAGATCTGTACCTGCCTTATAGTTGCGCTATACAACTCTTCCTGCCACGTATCTATGTGCACAGAGCCGCGCATACTCTCCGGAATCTTACGTAGCGAGTGGAGCTTATTTTCAATGTTTACAGCGACTCGCCCAACTTTATTGCGAAGTCGATTAATCAATCGGTAAGCACGACTCAGGATTTTCACGTCTTAGCCTCCGGTTCTCTTCCAAACAGATGCATCGCCATGCTGGCGAAAATCTTGTCAATTTGGCTGTCATTAGCATCTGCGGATATATGTATCTGGATATTGACATTTACCCCAGGCGAAAAGGCTGGTGCCACATTTGGCGTTTCAACCGGTAGAGATTCAGTCACATGGACATCGCTGTCTACCAAACTTGAGTTTTCTTGATTGTCGCCAAAGTCGGCCAGCACACACAATTCTTGGAAAGTCTTGACAGTACGTCGTATTGCCTCTTCACCCGCAGTTGAACGCGACTTGAAGAAATTTCGCAACTCCTTTTCGTTGCGGCGTTGAGCATCTGGATAGATTTCATAGAGTAAGGCGTATCCCATTCTAACACCATCCGCCAAAACCACTTTCGAATTGCTTTCGTTTCGATATTCCATCCAGCGTTTCGTTGGCTGCTTCGACGAGTCAACGAAACCGAGGTACTCCAGAATCGGTAACATTGTCCGATCATTAGACGACATAAAACCTATTGAGTGCAGCCAGCTTGTGGAGACCCGATCCGGAACGCCTATTCCCTTCAGCCTCTGAAAGAGTGAAGCAAGTTTGGAAGGCACAGCAGCATATGGAAACTCAGACATGTTTAGTTCCTAAAGATTGATTACCTATCTGTACAATATCATATAACAATTATCGTCTGTGTCAAGCGGAAAACCAATGCTAATGTAGCACAATACGTCTCAATTGCAACTGTGATGCTGTAGGATTAGGCGACGATGGGTCTAACGAAGAATCTGACCCACCCGATCCAGCCCGCCGACGCTATAGTACTTCGCAGCGGGATGATGCGTGAAGAGCGCCGCCGTGCTCTGCTCCGGCACCCACTGCCAAGACTCGGTCAGCGACAAGCCCAGCTCCGTCTCCAACTGCGGCAGCAGGCGCAGGACGATCTCGTGATCAGCCAGCTCGGGGCAAGCCGGATAACCCCAACTGTAGCGTTTGCCCCGCCCCGCTGGAATGCCCAGCTGACCAGCCACGATATGCGTCAGGTAGTTGGCGGTCGCTTCGGCCGCTTGCACCGCGAGGCCGTGGAAGTAATAAGCTTCGCTGTATTCGTTTTCGGATTGGAGGCGCTCCACCTCGGCGCTGGCGGCGGCGCCCACGGTGACCGTCTGCAAGACCAGCGTGTCGGTCCGCCCGCTATCGATGGCTGCGAAATAATCGCTGATGCAGAGCGCTTCGCCATCGGGCTGGCGCGGGAATCGGAAGCGAGCCGCTTCGCGCTTTTCGCCGTCCGCAGCGTAGGCAGCCGCCTCCCAGACGATCAAGTCATCGCCATCGCTGTTGGCCGGCAGGTAAGCGTAGACCGCCTGCGGCTCCAGCGTTTGGGCGCGGGCGGCTTCCCTCGCCATGCGCAGGAGGCGCTCCTCAAATTCGGCTTCGAGCTGCCGCCATTCCGCGCCTTGCGTATTCTTGGCGCCCCAGGAAAGGCGAAATAGCTCGGGCTTGTGCAGGTGCTGGAGCACGATTTCCAGCGGCATCGAGCGCACGACGCGGCTCCCCCAGAAGGGCGGCTTCGGGATATGGGGCGCGTCTGGCACCGTCTTCTGATCCGGCGCGCGGCGGAGGCGGCGCCGGCGTGGCGCGCGCTCGACCTCGGCGTAGGCTTCGCTGAAGACCTCATCGAGAAATTGCTCCTGGCGCTCGGCATCCAGCAATTGATCGACGACCGCCAGCCCCTCAAAGGCGTCCTTGCAATAAAAGACGCCGGCGTCGTAGGGCTCGCGCGAATCATCGAGGAAGAGGATGCGGCGGCCGAAGCGGCGGTTGATGGCGGCGCCGCCAACGAGCACCGGGATATTCAAGTCGCGCCGCGCCAGCTCGTTCACGATCAACGGCATCTGCTTTGAAGTGCTGACCAGCAGCGCCGAGAGACCAATGGCGTCGGCTTTGAACTCCAGCGCCTTGTCGATGATGGTATTGGCCGGCACCTGCTTGCCCAGATCGTGCACCGTGTAGCCGTTATTGCTGAGGATCGTCTTCACCAGATTCTTGCCGATGTCGTGCACATCGCCGTAGACCGTAGCCAGCACAACGATGCCTTTGCTGGCGCCTTCGATCTTTTCCATAAAGCCCTCGAGATATGCCACCGACTTCTTCATCACTTCAGCCGATTGCAGCACGAAAGGCAAGATGAGCTCACCGGCGCCGAACTTGTCGCCGACCTCTTTCATCGCCGGCAGCAGCACGGTATTGAGCGCGGATACGGCATCCATGCGCCCGAGGATGTCATCAATCAGCGCTTCGACGCCCTCTTTCTTGCGATGCACGATTTGCCAGTGCAAGGCTTCTTCGCTCGTCATATCGGCGGTGGGGTCAATTTCTTCGGCGCCGGCGATCTGCACTTCGTTTTCTTCAAAGTACTGGATGAAACGGGGCAGCGCATCGGGGTCGCTGTTGAAGATCAGGTCTTCGGCGATTTTGCGCTGCTCGTCGGGGATTTCGAAATAAGGCGTGATATGAGCCGGATTGACGATCGCCATATCGAGCCCGGCTATGACCGCGTGATAGAGGAAGACGCTGTTGAGCACGCCGCGGGCGGCCGCGCCGACGCCGAAGCTGACGTTGCTGACGCCCAGCGCCGTCATCACGCCGGGCAGCTGCGCTTTGATCAGGCGGATGCCTTCAATCGTCTCGACGGCATCGTTGCGCAACTCCTCCTGACCCGTCGTCAGCGGGAAGGTCAGCGTATCAAAGATGAGGTCTTCGCCCGACATGCCGTAATCGGCGTTCGCGATCTCGCTGATGCGCCGGGCGATTTCCAGCTTCTTCTCGCGGGTGTGCGCCATGCCCGCTTCGTCAATAGTCATGGAGAGCACAGCCGCCCCGTGCTTGGCCGCAATCGGCAAGATCTCGTCGATGCGCTCGCGCCCGTTTTCCAGGTTGTTGCCATTGATGATGCCGCGCCCAGGGTAAAGCGCGAGAGCGGCTTCGGCGACATCGGCTTCGGTCGTATCAATAATGAGCGGAACTTCAACCGCCATCGACAGCTTCTTGACCAGTTGCTCCATCTGCTCTTTTTCGTCAGCGCGCTCGGTCAAGGCGACGCAGACATCCAGCATGTGAGCGCCCCGCTTCACCTGCCCGACAGCGATTTCGACAATCCCGTCGTAGTCCTCTTCCAATAGCAGGCGCTTGACTTTCCGGCTGCCCTGGCTGTTGACGCGCTCGCCGATGAGCGTGGGACCCGGATCCTGCATCATGCGCGTCGCCGTCATGCCGCTGGAGGCTTGCGGCTCCTGCATGATTTCGCGCTTCGCGGGCGCCTTGGGCTTCAAGTTCCGCGCCAGCGCCTCGTCGTATGTCTGACCATGCACCTGCTCATAAAGCCGTGCAATGTGCGCCGGAACCGTGCCGCAGCAGCCGCCGACGACGTTGACGCCCCAGCGCGTGAATTCCGCCACCATCTCGCTGAATGGCGCCGGCTTCATCGGATAAACCGCCTCGCCATCGACATTGATGGGCAAGCCCGCATTGGGCAAAACGCTGATGGGAAAGGGGCAGCGCTCGACCAGATACTGAATCGGCAAGCGCATATATTCGGGACCGGTCGAGCAGTTCATGCCCAGCACATCGATCGGCAGCGCCTCCAGCGTGGCCAGCGCGCCCGCCATATCAGTGCCGAAGAGCATGCGCCCGCTGACGTCGAGCGTGATCTGCACTTGCAGCGGGATGCGAAGCCCGCTTTCCTCAAAGTAACGATTGATGCCGTAGACCGCCGCCTTGACTTCCAGGATGTCCTGCCCCGTCTCCAGCAGCAGCAGATCGGCGCCTCCTTCGACCAGACCGCGGGCTTGTTCGCCGAAGAGATCGGCGAGCTCGTCAAAACTGATGCCGCTGAGATCAGGATCATCGCCCGAGGGCAGCATCCCGCTGGGGCCCAAACTGCCGGCGACGAAGCGGGCGATGCCGGTCTCGGCTTCCGCTTGATCACAGGCGGCGCGCGCGATGCGGGCGGCCGCGCGATTGATCTCCAGCGTACGGTCGCCCAAGCCATGCTCAGCCAGCGTGCGGCGGTTGCTTCTAAAGGTGTTGGTCTCGATCGCTTCGGCGCCGACATTCAGAAAGGACTCATGGATCTCGCGAATGATATCGGGCCGGGTGATAACAAGATAATCGATGCAATCTTGATAAGCCTCACCGCCGAAGTCGTACTTGTTGAGATCGTAAGCCTGAATGCTCGTGCCCATGGCGCCATCGAAGATGACGATATGATCGTCGATGGCGTCCAGGTAGCGCCGGTTGCTGAAGGGTTGCGACAGGTTATTCATAATGTTCATAATAGCAGACGAAGCAGCATATTCCACCACAGAGGCACAGAAGTGAAACCGAGTTAGTTATGCAAAAAACTGACTAGCTAACCATAGCATGGCGGGCGAGCCACCGGCTCGCCCCTACAACGTTTCGATTATTTTGAGAATTTCTTCCATGCTGCAATCATTCTGATTCCTTACTTGGAACGACTGATGACTAGGATAAAATGGGCGAATTTCCGGCGTAACAGTTCGCCGGACGCCAGTGGGAAATCGCAAGCGTTGCGCTATAATCAGCCGCCAACGAGCAAAGGCCAAACGGACGCTCCATGACATCAGCCACAGTCGAAATCGATGGCGAGACCAAGCACGAGACGGCATTTGATTACGGCCGCATCTTGCTGATCTGCAGCGGTCATTTTGTGCATGACGTGTACTCCGCCTTCATCGCGCCGCTGCTACCACTGCTGATCGACAAGCTGGGCTTGACCCTGGTGATGGCCGGTTCCCTGCCCGTCTTCATGCAGGCGCCCTCCCTGCTCGGTCCCCTCATCGGTTATTTGGCCGATCGCTTCTCGGTGCGCTATCTGGTGATCTTCGCGCCGGCGATCACGGCGACGCTGGCGACGCTGATCGGATTCATGCCCACCTATGGCACGGCGGCGCTGCTGCTATTTTGCGTCGGCGTGAATATCATGGCATTCCACGCGCCGGCGCCGGCGATGATCGCTCATGTGGCCGGCGACAAGGTCGGGCGCGGCATGAGCTTTTTCATGGCTTCGGGCGAATTGGCGCGCTCGGTGGGACCGCTGCTGGTCGGCTTCGGCGTGGCCGAGTGGGGCATGGAAGGCTTGTGGCGGCTGATGTTCTTTGGCTGGCTCTCGAGCGCGGTGCTGTTCTGGCGTCTGCGCGATGTCTCCGCCAAGCGCGAGCGCCGCAAGAGCAAGACCAAGCCCATGCTCAAGCGCTTCGCTCGCGTCTTCGCGCCGCTGCTTGGCGTGATGCTCCTGCGCAATATGGCGATGAGCAGCCTCGGCATTTTCATGGTCGTCTACCTGGTCGATATCCGCAGCTTTGACTTGACCCTGGCGACGGGCGCGCTGGCGCTTTACGAGTTCTCAGGCGTCGGCGGCGCGCTCATGGGCGGGACGCTCAGCGATCGTTTCGGGCGGCGGCTCATGGTGGCCGGCGCGGCGCTGTGCTCGGCGCTGCTGATGCTTGTCTTCGTGCATGTCGAAGGCGCGCTGATGATCCCGCTGTTGATCGGCTTGGGCTTCACGGCGCTTTCGGTGTCGCCGGTATTCCTGGCGCTGGTGCAAGATCAACTGCCCGAGAGCCGCGCCACCGCCAATGGCATGTTCATGCTTTATGCCTTCGGCGTGCGCGCGCTCAACGTAATGATGGTGGGCGCGCTGGGCGATGCCCTCGGTTTGCAGAATGCCTTCATCGCCGCCGCCCTGATTTCCCTGCTCTGCCTGCCAATCATCGTGACCTTGCCTTCGACGCCGGCGGTCAGCCACGAAGACCTTTAGTCGCCCGGCTATATCATCCCCGTTGCGTGGTCTTGCCGGCCTTGGCGCGCTATGCCACAATGCGTTTGAAGACCTCAGCGTATCACGCGTAAAGACGGAGTCAGTCGGGATGCAATTGCGCTTTCGCTTCATCTTGCTGGCGCTAGTGGCGCTGGTCGCCGTCGCCGTCTGGACCTTTCCCGCCTGGCGCGGGATTCTTCGCGAGCGAAGCGCAGACGACGCCTTCCCCGGCTTGACGCTGGATTTGCAGGATGACTTCCTGGCGCTGCCGCCCTCCGTGCGCCTGGCTCTGCTGGACTTGCACGAGGGCAATGCGGCGATGGCGCGCGAAATGGCGCTGCTCGCCATTAGTGGACCGGATGCGGCGCCAATTGACGAGCGGGCGGGAAACGTTTTGGACGGCGCGACTGTCCTGGTCAGCGGCGAGTTTCAAGAGCTTGACGCGCTGCATTACGGCGCGGGGCACGCCGTGATCTACGAATTGGCTGACGAAACGCGGATCCTGCGCTTCGAGGACTTTAGCTCGGCGCGCGGTGGCGATGTGCGGGTGTATCTGGCGCGCGACCCCCAGCCGCGGAGCGCGCTGCAACTGGGCGACGATTTCCTCGATTTGGGAAGGCTCAAGGGCAATGTCGGCGATCAGAGTTATTTTCTGCCGGCCAATCGCGACCTGAGCGGCTATCGATCGGCGGTGGTCTTCTGCCGCCAATTCAATCTGTCGATTACCGTCGCCACCCTGCGCTGACGCGCCAGCCCTCCCGCCAATCCCTTCCCGTAGGGGCGACCTGCCAACTCACCGGACCCATAGGAATCTGTAGACACGCGCGCCAATGCCGCCGCCGATGCAAATTTCCTTGCGCCTGCCTGCGCGTAGCTCCCCCTCTCCCCTTGTGGGAGAGGGGGCTGGGGGGTGAGGGCTGAACCTCCCGTCAATCCCAACCCGCGGTCCCGTATGCGGAAAAACAACGTGCTTGACCGTGAAGATGAGTCAGGAGACCACAAGACACCCAGAGGTTTTCCTTAGTGCTGCTGCCGTTAAGCCCTGACACGGTTCGGAATTTTCTGCCGCAAGGGGCCCGACTCATCCTCACGAGCAAGCACGGAGTAGCAAGAGTATAGTCCTGGCGCTGCCCCGAGTCAACATTCGCCCTCCCGCTTATCCCAACCTCGCATCCTGCATCACCCCCTCTCGATGCGCTATGTCGGCGGTCAGTGTCCACGCGACCTGCGTGCGCCCCTTGTAGGAGAGGGGGCCGGGGGGTGAGGGCTAACACGCGACCAATTCTTCACCCCATACTAGAACATATATGCTACGCTACCCGAACCATTAAACAGGCCCACACCAAATCCCATCCCCGCCAAGCCTAGCTCCCCCTCTCGATGCGCAGTGTCTACGCGCGCCCCTTGTGGGAGAGGGGGCCGGGGGGTGAGGGGCAAAAAAGGAATCCACTACATGCCTGCCAATTACACCCTCGACGCCAAAATCGAAGCCCTCAACCTGCTCGACCAACACGACGGCGATCTACAACTCGTCAAATCCCGACTCAACATCCCCCTCAAAACCCTGCGTGGCTGGCGCGCCGACCAAGACAAGCTTCGTCATCAATTCGAAGACCGCCAGTATCGCCACTTTGCAAACCTCAAACTCGAACTCCTCAACGACATCTTCGAATCCTGCCGCAACCTCATGAAAACCATCAAAGCCGACACGCTCCAGCAGGCTTCCCTTAGCCAACGCGCCTATGCGCTCACCACCCTTCTGAATCACGCCAATCAATTGGAGGAATTATTTGAAGACCTGGAAGCGGACACGCAGAATCCCGACGAACTACCCAACCGCATTGAATTCGTCTACGACGATCACATGCAAGATGCCCCACCTTGGGCAGACAGAAGTCCTCAGAAACCCCGCACGATTCAAAGTGCTAACCTGCGGGAGACGCTGGGGCAAATCGGCCTTGGGTCAAATCGACATCCTCATCGCCGCCCACATGGAACACAAACGCTGCTGGTGGATCGCCCCGACCTACCAAATGGCAAGCCAACTCTGGCGCGATCTGGTAAACAGCGTCAAACACCTCGCCAAAGTCAAAATAAACGCGACCGAACGCCGCATTGACCTGCCCAAAGGCGGCATGATCGCCGTCCGCAGTGCTCATAATCCCGATAAACTGCGCGGCGAAGGCTTGGATTTCGCCATCCTCGACGAAGCCGCCTTCATGCCCGCGCATATCTGGCACGATGTCATCCGACCCATGCTCGCAACCACCCGCGGCGTCGCCCGCTTCCTTTCGACGCCCAACGGCCGCAACTGGTTCTGGCGCCGCCACCGCGCCGGCTTCGATCCCGAAGAAACCGAATGGCAATCCTTCCATTTCAAAACCGCCGATTCCAGTCTCATTGATCCCGCCGAATTGGCCAGCATCAAAAGCAGCACGCCCGAAATCATCTGGAACACCGAATACGAAGCCAAATTCATCGACGAACAAGGCCAAGTCTTCCGCCACATCACCCACGCGGCCGCCCCCGCGCCCTACAAAGATCCCCAGCCCGGTCACCCCTATGTCGCCGGCATCGATTGGGGACGCAATCGCGACTACACCGCCATCGCCGTCCTTGATGCCAGCAACGGCAAAATGGTCGCCATCGAACGTTTCAACCAGGTCGGCTGGCAGCTGCAGCGCGATCGCCTCGCCCAAATCGCCAATAAATGGAATCCTCAGGTCATCTGGGCTGAAGCCAATAGCATCGGCGAACCCAATATCGACGCCCTCATACAGGGCGGCCTTCCCGTACGTAGCTTCTATACCAGCGCCAAATCCAAAGCCCCGCTAATCGAATCCCTCGCCCTCGCCATCGAACGAAACGATATCACCCTCCTCGACGATCCCGTCCTCCTGACAGAGCTCGCCGACTACTCCCTCGAGCGCCTGCCCAACGGCGGCTTCCGCTACGGCGCCCCGCCCGCCGGGCACGACGATACCGTTATCGCAACCGCCCTCGCCTGGTACGGCGCCCAATTCGCCAGCGCCCCATTCGCCTTCGCCTAATGACCAACACACCGACATCCCAATCTGTAGAAACATGCGCGCCAATGCCGCTGCCCACGCAAATTACCTTGTGTCTCGCTGTCGGCAAGAATTTCGATGAATACAGTGCTCGCAAGGTCCAGCTCCCCCTCTCGAACTGCTGTGTCTACGCGCAGCCCTTGTGGGAGAGGGGGCCGGGGGGTGAGGGCCCCCCCCCCGCCTACCCATACCCTATCTATACACTTGCCCAAAACCACCACACATTGCGGAATCCCCGCGCCTTCGATAGTATACGATCCAGTTTCAACAGAGGGAGAGAACACTAATGACGGAAGATATTCGCTTCGATCTGCCCCAGAGCGCCATCCCGCGCCAGTGGTACAACGTGCAGGCCGATCTGCCGCGGCCGCTGCCGCCGGTGCTGCATCCGGGCACGCTTCAGCCGGTGGGTCCCGATGATCTGGCGCCGCTCTTCCCCATGCAGTTGATCATGCAGGAAGTGAGCCAGGATCGCTGGATCGCGATTCCCGACGAAGTGCGGGAGATCTACAAGCTTTGGCGGCCCACGCCGCTGCTGCGCGCGCGCCGGCTGGAGAAGGCGCTGGATACGCCGGCGCATATCTATTACAAGTACGAGGGCGTTTCGCCTTCGGGCAGCCACAAGCTCAACACGGCGACAGCCCAAGCCTGGTACAACAAGCAGGAGGGCATCAACGGGCTGACCACCGAAACCGGCGCCGGGCAATGGGGCACGGCGCTGGCGCAAGCCTGTAACTTCTTCGATATGGAGTGCATCGTCTACATGGTGCGCATTAGCTATGAGCAGAAGCCCTATCGCCGCGCGATCATGCAGAGCTTCGGCGCGAGCGTCACCGCAAGCCCGAGCGATGAGACCAATGCCGGGCGCACGATCCTGGAGGCGGATCCCGAAAGCACCGGCTCCCTGGGCATCGCCATCAGCGAAGCGGTTGAAGTGGCGGCGACCAGCGGCGGCAAATACAAGTATTCGCTGGGCAGCGTGCTGAATCATGTCTTGATGCACCAGACGGTCATCGGGCAAGAAGCGCT
>WTGC01000077.1 GCA_011523705.1 Chloroflexota bacterium
GGGGAATAGGCGGGCGGGTACGCTGAATCCTTCCAGAATCCTTCGAAGTTCAGGGCTTCGCTCATAATAACAAAGAATCCACAAATATGACAATCTGTAGGGGCGAGCCGGTGGCTCGCCCGCTATTTACGTTGCGGTCGGATGACCCCTCACCCCCTGGCCCCTCTCCCACAAGGGGAGAGGGGGAGTTTAACCGTGCGAGCGCTCTATTCATGCAGATACTTGCCGACAGCGACACGCAAGGTATTTTGCGTGGGAGGGGGCATTATCGAGTGTGTCTACAACCTTGGGCATGTGTGATATACTTCGTCGCCGTTTTGACAGTCATTCAATAGTGGGCCACTTTCTATGTCGCCCCTACAGATAATGACTGAACCACGGACTGTATAGGGCGGATTGAATGACCGAACTGACGAGTCTGACCATCGCGGGGGCGCTGTCGCTAATGCGCGCCCGCGAGATCTCGGCGTTGGAATTGACCGAGGCGCATCTGGCGCGGATCGAGCGGCTTGATCCGGAAATCCGCGCTTTCCTCACAGTCACCGCCGATTTCGCGCGCGAGCAAGCCAAAGCGGCTGACGAAGCGCGCGCCGCCGGCGATGAGCGCCCGCTGCTCGGCATCCCGATCGCGCTGAAAGACGTGCTCTCGACCATGGGCATCGAGACCACCTGCGGCTCCAAGATTCTCAAGGGCTATCATCCCGTCTTTGACGCGACCGCGGTCGCGCGGCTGTACGATGCCGGCGCGGTTATGCTGGGCAAGCTGAACATGGACGAATTCGCGATGGGTTCGTCCACCGAAAACAGCGGCTTTTTCCACAGCGCCAACCCTTGGAATCGCGCTCACGTGCCGGGCGGCAGCAGTGGCGGCAGCGCGGCCGCAGTGGCAGCGAATATGGCGCTGGCGGCCCTGGGCACGGACACCGGCGGCAGCATCCGCCAGCCGGCTTCGTTCTGTGGCGTCAGCGCGATCAAACCGAGCTACGGGCGCGTCTCGCGCTATGGGCTGATCGCTTACGGCTCGTCCTTTGATCAAGCCGGACCCTTCGCCCGCACGGTGGAGGATCTGGCGCGCGTCCTCGGTGTCATCGCGGGGCAGGACCCGCTGGATTCGACCAGCATGCCAAATGCCGTACCCGATTATCTGGCGGCGCTGGATGGCGATATTCGCGGCTTGAAGATCGGATTGCCGGCCGAGTATTTCGCCGAAGGCTTGCAGCCCGATGTGGAGTCGGCAGTGCGCGGGGCGGTGAAGCAGTTGGCGGATATGGGCGCCGATGTGCGCGAGCTAAGCTTCCAGCACGCCGAATACTGCCTGCCCGCCTACTATATCATTGCCATGGCCGAAGCCAGCGCCAACCTGGCGCGCTTTGATGGCTTGCGCTTTGGCGCGCGGGTCGATGGCGCCGACCTGATCGACAGCTACAAGAAGACGCGCGGCGCCGGCTTCGGCGAGGAGGTCAAGCGCCGCATCATGCTCGGCACCTACACGCTTTCCGCCGGCTATTACGATGCCTATTACGGCAAGGCGCAGGCTGTGCGCACCTTGATCCGTGCGGACTTTGACGACTTGTTCGACCAGGTCGATGTCTTGATCGCGCCAGTCGCGCCCACGACCGCTTTCAAATTCGGCGAAGTCACCGATGACCCGCTGCGCATGATCCTGGCCGATGTGCTGACGATATCGGCCAATCTGGCCGGCGTCTGCGGCTTGAGCGTACCTTGCGGCTTTGATGGGTCCGGTTTGCCCATCGGCATGCAGATTCTGGGCGCGCCCTTCACCGAAGAGCGGCTGCTGCAGGTGGGCGCAGCCTACCAACGGGCGACGGATTGGCATGCGCGGTCGCCGGAGATGGGTTAGCTGATTCATCACAGAAGAAAAGAGGCAACACAGAGGGCGCAGAGGAAAGGCTTTACCACCGAGTTCACCGCGTTTTGATGAGGTCACCGAGAAATATTGAACACAGAGGTTGCAGAGAAAAGCGGGCGACAGCTTATCATTCATTTGCGTGTAGGGGCGAGACCTGTCTCACCTTGAGGTACGCACTGTCACAAGCACGGGCGTTTTGGCGAAACGCCCCTACAGCACGCTGGTGTGGCGGGGAAGGGGGTGACCGCGCGGGCGACCCAATGGGTCGCCCCTACAGCACGTTGGTGGGCAGGGTGTGAGATAGAAAAGCACGGGCACGGACGAAATTAGCCTCCCCCCATTGCTTTGGGTAGCGTAGACACTAACCTACGGGGGACCGAGGGGGGTTGACCTCGCGCCGTGTATCACAGGCAGCGAATCCGAGTGCTAGTATAAGCCCATGTGCGGAATCTGCGGCATCATCCACTTTGACGGGAATCCGGTCGATCGCGAGCTGTTGGCCGGCATGAACGACCGGCTGCGCCATCGCGGCCCAGACGGCGAGGGAACCTTCATCGACGGGAATATGGGCTTGGCGATGCGGCGGCTCAAGATCATCGACATCGCTGGCAGCGATCAGCCGCTAACCAACGAAGACGGCTCAATCGTGCTGATTTTCAACGGTGAAATCTACAATTACCGCGAGCTGCGGCGGGGGCTGGAAGCGCGCGGGCATCGCTTCAAGACCGACGGCGATGGCGAGACGATCGCGCATCTTTATGAGGAACGATACGGTGTGGCGAAGCGTCTGCGTGGGATGTTTGCTTTTGCGCTTTGGGACGCCAAGCGGAAACGCCTGGTGCTGGCGCGCGATCGCTTCGGTCAGAAACCGCTTTACTATTACGTGGACAGAAAGATCTTCATCTTCGCCAGTGAGATCAAAGCGATATTGGCGCATCCGGCTGTGCCGCGCGTTTCGCGTTTTGACGCTGACGACCGGCGCGCGCTGGCGGAATATCTGAGCTTCGGTTATGTGCCGGCGCCCGAGACCGCCTTCGCTGGCATCAAGATGCTGGAACCGGCGACGACGCTGCGAGTCGATCTTTCCGGCGCGCTGCAGAAGGGGCGCTATTGGCAGGTCCCGCGCCTGGCACCGCCCGTTTCATCGGCGAAGGCGGCGAACTGCATCGGCGAATTGCGCGAACAGCTGGAAGAGGCGGTCAAGCTGCGCCTGGTCAGCGATGTGCCGCTGGGCGCCTTTCTGAGCGGCGGCCTCGATAGCAGCCTCATCGTCGCGCTGATGCAAAAACACAGCAACGCCGCTGTCAAAACCTTCAGCATTGGCTTTGCCGGCGATGACAGCTTTGACGAGACGCCCTACGCGGAGCGGGTCGCGCGCCATCTCGATACCGAGCACAAAGCCTTCCGCGTGGAGCCGGCGGCGCTGCGCCTGCTGCCCGAGCTGGTCTGGTATCATGACCAGCCCTTCGCCGATAGCAGCGCCATCCCGACTTATCTGGTCAGCAAGCTGACGCGGGAGCAGGTCACCGTGGCACTGACCGGTGATGGCGGCGATGAGCTCTTCGCCGGTTACGAGCGCTTCTATGCGGCGGCATTGATGCACAAACTCTCGGTTCTGCCAGCGTCACTGCGACGCGGGGCGGCCGGATTGCTGCGGCGCTTGCCGGAAGGCACCGGCTATTATGACCCGGTCAAGCGGGCGCGGCGTTTCGCGCGGGCGGCCAGCCTGCCCCTTGAGCAAGCCTACTTTGACCTTGTGCGCGTCTTCGATAGCGCGCTACTTGCCGAGATTTGCCCGGGCGCCGACGGTCATCCGCCATTTATGAATCCCTACCTGAATACGTGCCAAAGACATCCGATTGCCAAACTTGTCGAAGCCAATATGCGGTCTTACCTACCCGATGATTTGCTGATCAAAGCTGACCGCTGTTCCATGCAGGCTTCGCTGGAGGCGCGCGCGCCCTTCCTCGATCACAAACTCGCCGAATACGCTGCGACCATTCCCTTCAATCTCAAACTGAATGGCTCGCGCACGAAGCACATTCTGAAGGAGGCGGCGCGCGGAATGCTGCCCGACGATATCATCGACAGAAAGAAGCACGGATTCGGTGTACCGCTGGGCGCCTGGCTGCGGCGGGATATGGACGGTGCGCGCGAGATACTGCTCAGCCGGCGGGCGCGCGAGCGCGGGTTGCTGCTTATGTCAGTCGTCGAGCGGCTGATCGAGGAGCACGAATCGGGCGCGCGCGATCATAATCGGCCGCTGTGGGCGCTGCTCACGCTGGAAGAATGGCATCGGCAGTTTGTGGATGGGCCTCTTTATCAACCCCCTGCTCAATCTCGCTCCAACGCATGAGGGGGTGACACGCGCTTGTGAGCTAACCGACCGTCAAAATGCCAGCGCCAACGGCGGCGACGAAAACGTTGGCCGCGCCGACGAGAATAGACAGAACAAGTCCAATTGCGACTGCCGCGCCCGCGAGCTTGGTATATTTCTTGTCGTGGTCATTGATCCGCTTGTCAAGATTCTGGACATCGCCGCGCATTTCTTTTAGCTCTTCCCGCAACTCTCTGTTTTCGGCGCGGGATTCAGCGCGAAGCATTTCGGTTTGTTGGTCGATTTTCTTGTTGATTGCCTCAAGGAGATTTGCGTTCAGTTGCAAAACGAGTTCCTTGGTGGCAAGCGAATCAAGCTTGCCTTCCAGTTGAGAGATTCGTCTTTCATGGTCGTTCAGCATCTGGGATGTATCCAAGAGAGCGCTCCAATTCGATTGCGCAAGAGGATAGATTCGCAAGAATGCGTTATCTGTAACAAACGGATTCTACCACACGGTTTTGGCATGTGCAAAATCAAACTTCATAGCAGCACCGAGCGAAGTCCGGCCCGCGCTTCTTCCAGCCGCCGATCCCAGTCCCGTTCCAAATTCGCCGGCATCCGCGCGCAGCCGACATGTTCCAGCGTGAATGAGGCGGCCGCCGCACCATAGCAGCCGGCCTCCGCGACATCGCCCTCGCGGCAATAGCCGACCAGGAATCCGCCGCAATACGTATTGCCGGCGCCGGTTTGATCGACGACCTCGGCCACTTCAACGGCGGGGATATAATAAGCGCGCCCGTCACCACTCCGCGCCACCAGCGAGCCCAGCTCGCCCATGCGCAAGACGGCCACTTCGACGCCGTCGGCCAGCATGCGCCGGATGATTTCGCGCTCGTCTTCGATGCCGTACATCGCCTGCGCTTCGTGCAGATTCGGCGAGACGATATCGGCATGGGTGATGCCCTCGAAGAACGCCTCATGATCGGCGCTGAGCATGAAGATGCGCACCGGCTCCCAAAGCAGCGCCGCGTCGGGGAAGCGCGCGCGCCAAGCGGCGACATGCTGTGGACCGCGAAGCAGCGTGAATCCGCGCGGATTGGTGAAGGAGGCGGGGATCTCGTCAGGGGCGGGACCGTACATGAAGGGCTCAATGACTTCGACGCGGAAGATCTCGTTGCGGACGCCATTCCACTCAAATATCTGCCAGCCGCGCATCTGTGGATGATGCGTCCGGACGAGGCCGGCGGTGTCGAAGTCCGCTTCGAGGCGGGCGCGGATATCGCGCGGCAAGCCCGCGCCGACCAAGCCGACCAGCCCCGGCTTCTCGCCGGCGAAGGCAATGCCGTAAGCCGCGTGTGTGCCGCCGCCGCCGAGCACGCCCATGCTCGTGCGCCCGTCGGGATAGACGATGTCATCGATGATGATGCTGCCGATGGCTAGGAATTCGGGAGTGGGCATAATCTTATTTCACCACAGAGGCACGGAGGGCACAGAGAAATAATAGCATAGCCGCTCGGAAACCAGGAATCGGCTTGGGTCAGCGCCGCAAAAACGTAGACCGTGTAGGGGCGATATACCATATCGCCCGTCGATTCCATTAAGGACACTTTAGCGCGACCTGATAGCTCGCCCATACAGATCTTGGCTGGGCGGCGGGCGACCCACTGGGTTGCCCCTACGCGTAATTCGGCGGGCGGAAGACTTATCGCTTCAACTCGGTGATCATGTGGCTGGAGCGGATTTGGCTGGCGCCGTCAGCCCAGTCCGGCCGCCGGCCGCCTTCGAAGTTGCGGAAGTAGGGCGCGCCGAGGGCTTGCGCTCGCGCGGCGGCGAACAGCTCGCCCGGGATGCTGTAGACGATCGCGGCGTAGCGCTCCGGCACCGCGCGCGGGATTGGCAGCAGGGTCTTGACGTAGCCGCGGATTTCGGTCGCGTCTTCCGTCGCGACCAGCGCCAGCGGCCGGCCGATGCTCTGGGCGGCGCGGGCCACCTCAGCCATGCGGTCGGCATCGAAACCGTTCGCCGAGAGCAGAATCGTCGGGATATTGGTCGCCTCGATGAAATATTGCAAGTGCGACCATTCTTCCGTCTCTTGCGCGAGGGCGCTGTCGCCGCTGGCTTCCAGCACTTTGGCGGCGCTGAACATGGCGACGCCGTAAAGCGGGCCAGCGCCGACGAATTCGAACAGCGGCGCGTCGCTCCAGGCATCGACCAGCTCGTTGACGACCGGCTCGCAGACTTGAATCGTCTCTTCAATGACATCCGCCATCTGGGCAATGGCGCTGCGCTCGGCATCGGCTGCGCGCGTGGTCAAAGCGCCGCGCACCTCGGCGATGCGCAGGGCGGCGAGAAGCAGCGCGATCTGCGACGCGAGGTAAGAGCGTACGCCCGGCACCACCATGCCCGCCAGCTCATCGGGCAGGGGCGGCACCGCCGTCTCGAAGAGCTTGTCGGCGACGCCGTTGAGCGGTCCGCCGGGATTGCCGGTCAAAGCCACCGTGGTCGCGCCGGCGAGACGCGCCATGTCCAGCGCTTCAATCGTGCGGCTGACCTCGCCGGAGACCGAAACGCCGATGACGAGATTCGTCTTGGGTCCGGTTGCGGGCAAGAAGCCGGCCGTATAGCGGCTGAAGGGCAGCGAGCTCAGCGCCTGCGTCGGCAGGCCCGTCAACTGATGGAAAGCCAGCTCGGCGCCGACCGGGGCGTGGTGGCTGTCGCCACAGCCGACCAGGTAGATGCGCTTGACCGATGTGCAAGTCTCGAAGTCGAAAGCGCGGCGGGCGGAGGCGTCGAAGGGCTTGACGATAGCGCGGACGAGGTCGGGCAGGGTGTCGATTTGCTGGTGCATGGGCGAGCGGGTGGGCATGGGGGATTCCTTTGTGTGCGTTGTGGTCATGGTACTAATGTAGCGCAGATGGTGTTGGCGCGCACGGGTAGAAGATTTTTTCACCACTGAGGAAAAGAGGAAACACAGAGGGGGCAATGGGGGGAATTACCGCAGTCGCTCGCAAATCAGCGCTTGGTTTACACTTGAGTACAATTCCACTAAATTGAGAATCTGTAGGGGCGACTCGGTGAGTCGCCCGTTTTACAACGGACGGCAAATTGTGGACTTGCGCCAGCCAGTCACTGCGGAATCGATTATTTCGAAAATCAAAGAAGCTTCTTACGTAATTTTAAGTCCTGTTGTGTATAGTGGTCTGCATAGTATTCTTGCATCAAGGCATTGAATTTGGTTAAACTACTCTTTAAGCAGAAACATGGTTACAATGTCGCTGTATATCCAGACGATCATGAACCGGCTCATGTCCACGTGTGGAAAGACAATATGGACATTAGAGTCTTCTTGGATCCTATCGAGTTAGGGGAGAATCCCGGTTTCAAAACGGCCGATCTGAAACGGATCAGGAAGTTAGTGACGAAGCACAAGGACAGGCTGCTCGCACAATGGGTCGAGTATCACGGTATCCCGCATAGCGACGAACAGTAGGAGGGGAGGTTAAACAATGGATCTGATGCCGCTGGTGAATCCAGTCCGGTGCGCCGCAAAGAAAGTGTCTTTCACCAAGAAGTATGCGCGAATTTCACTCGCGGACGGTCGCGTGATTAGCCTTCCGCTGAAGTTCTATCCTCGTCTGCAGAATGCCACCGACGAGCAACGGAAGAACTACGAGTTGTTTGGTCTCAACATCTATTGGGATGACCTGGATGAAGGCATCGACTTGACCGCCATGCTCACCGGTATGTATCGCCGCCGAGAGAATGTGGAAAAGGTGAGCTAAGCACTCTGCCCTGCCCGCCACTCCGCCATCGTCTTGCTGCCCTTGCTCTTGTTGCAATGCGTGCAGAGCAGCTGCAAGTTCTCCAAGTGATCCGTCCCGCCGCGCGACTTGGGCAGGATGTGGTCGACTTCCATCACCTTGAAGGGAAAATGCGTGTCGCAGCCGAGGCAGAAGCCTTCCTGCTCGCCATAGAGTCGATGCCGGTGGGTGCGGTAGTTGGGCAGTTCTCCCAGGTCGGTGCGTTTCGGCAGCGTGTCGACCACGTTGGCGCCGCCCCATAATGCGCCGCGATCTTCTCTGATGCGCTCGTTGACCAGCTTGACCGCCAGCGGCGACAGGTCGATGCCAGCCCATTGGCGCTCCAGCCTGTCGGCGGCGACCAGTGTTGTCGCGCAGCCGCAGAAGGGATCGAAGACGATATCGCCTTCGTTGCTGCTGGCTCTGATGATGCGGTCCATGAGAGCGATAGGCTTCTGAGTGGGGTAGCCGGTGCGTTCTTTCGCATGTGACCCAATTGGTTTGATATCGGCGACAAGTTCTTGCAAAGCTACGCCCTTTGACATATCCAAGTATCTCTTGAGGCGGGGGGTCGTTCCTTTCGCCGGCCAATATACCAGCCCCGCTTTGTCTAGCATATCGAGCTTCTGTTGCGTAGAGAACTCCGAGAGGGATTGTCCGGGATACACGCGTGAAAGAACTTTCATGGGCACTGCCCAATGTCGGCCCTTTTCGCTAGGGTTCACTCCTCGCCACGGGCGTCCCGAATCGCCGTGACGAATTCCCGCCCCGGTTAAATCACCGACCTGGAATCGCCCGTTTTCATCTTCATTGCGATAAAACCTGTCTATGTATTCTTGGTCGTAAGGTTGATACACCTTGTTCCAGATATAGGCGTCGCTCTTGCTATAGAAGAGAATCGAGTCAAGATTTGGACCCCAGCGTTTGGCGGAGTTGTGTACGCTAGTGCGTTTCCAAATGATGTGATTGCGAAAGTTTGCAGCGCCGAAAACGCTATCCATCAGTAGTTTCAAATAGTGGCCTGCCGTCGGGTCACAGTGCAAATAGATGCTGCCCGTCGGCCTGAGGATGCGCTCTATCTCGATCAAGCGCACCGCCATCATGATTAGGTAGCTCATGGCACTCTTACTATGAGCTGCTCGCGCCGCTTCAATGACGCTGTAGGCGGCCGGGTTGCGGTCGGCCAGCTCGCCGTGCTCGTGCACGTCGATATCCGAGAGCGTCCAGGTGTCTTTGAAGGCGGCGCCAGCGGCGATGGAGCCAATGGGCGCGGCGTAATCTTGATTGGAATTGAAAGGCGGGTCGAGGTAGATGAGGTCGATGCATTCGGAATTAATCCCGCGCATGACGTGCAGGTTGTCGCCCACCCAGACTGTGCGGCTGCTGAAATTTGGCGCTCTAATGTCGAGACTGTAAAGGCTGCGGGCGGACGTGTACAGGGGGATTCGCCGTGCCGATCATGCCGACATTGACCACCGACACAGCAGAATAGTTGCGCATCTCAATCGGCATCGTCAACTTGGTTAAACCGCGAGAAATGATATACTCTACGCCTTTGTGTCGCATAACTACAGAGGTGTTGCATGTCTTTCTCGCGTTCGTTGCTGATTTTATTGTGTTGCTTCTTGTTCGCGCCTGTCGCATTGGCGGATAGGTCTTGTGATTGGCACCGGTATAACCCAAGGTCAGCAGAACATTATGCAGCTGATCACGATGGTAACGATGATGGCGTTGGTTGTGAGAATTTACCGCAAACACATCAGGAGCCGGTCTCGGTAAGCGCGAATACTCCAACTACAGTTACGGTAGCCACAACAGCGACTGTAGTTGTGCCGCCTTCAATCAGCCAAAACGCCGCGTCCCTAGGTCAGATACGCATCGCGCGCGAGAACCGTTGTACGCCATACGACCGCGATGACTATTCTTACCCACAGAGCATTGAACTGCGCATCATCGCCGAGAATCTGGGCGGGCGGATTACCAGCCCTTATACCGGCGAGACCTTTGCCTCACGAAGTGAAACCGATATTGAGCATATGGTCGCCACATCAGAGGCGCATGACAGCGGATTATGCGCCGAATCCCTGGCAGTTCGTCGACAGTTTGCGCAGGATTTGCTCAACTTGACGCTGGCCAGCCCGTCACTGAATCGCTACGAAAAAAGCGGAAAGGACCTGGCTGAGTGGCTGCCGGTTCGGAATCGCTGCTGGTTTGTCCAAACGGTGGTGGCGGTGAAAGCGAAGTATAACCTGACCATGGACGACGCTGAGGCGGCGGTAGCGCGACGTGTCTTGGACGAATGCGACGACACAACCAGTGAAAGCACACCCGTATCACACGCAAGCACACCCGTATCACAAAACAATGCGGGCCATGTACAGACGCCACCTTTAGGCCCGGTCGTAGAGCTGCTGTACAATGCGAACTTCCGCGCGCGACCTGGCATAGAGAACGCGATTGTCGGCGGCGGCCGCGCGGGGCGCCGCTTCCCCTTCGTGACCACAGCCGGAGATAGGGATGGTACGCACTGGCATCAAGTCCGGCTTCCGCGGGGCTGGGGCTGGATACGCGCCGACTTGGCAGCGTTGATTAGCCCCTGAGTGTTGGATTGCTTTGAGAATTGATGCCCCACATGACGCGCAGGTTATCACCCACCCGGACGGCGCCTTTGCTGAAGTTTGGCGGTGTCATGTCGTGTTCGCCCCCCATCCAGCGGCCCCTTCCCCGGCGGGTCTGTGTCTACGCGACCCCACAAGGAGGGAAGGGGTGGCCAGTCCAGTTGCCTCAAGTATTATAAGCCCCTCCCTCTTCATGCGCCGCATAGACACTGGCGGTCGGGGAGGGGCTTATAATACTTGAGGCAACTGGAC
>WTGC01000188.1 GCA_011523705.1 Chloroflexota bacterium
CCCAAACGATATCTGGCGCTTCATCAGCGGCCATGCGCGCGGACAGCCAGGTGACGTAATCGGTGCCACCGGGAATATCGGGCAGGAGCTCAATGGTCGCGTTGGGATGCATGTCCATGTATTCCTGCGCGACTTGTTCAGCGATTGCGGAATGCGCCGGATGCTGCTCGGGCCGGTAATAGACCTGCAAATGGACAACGATTTCACCAGAGATATCGCTATCCTGCGCCAGCACCGTTCCAAGAGCCGCGAAGAGAAGCGCGACGATGAGCAGTAGTGACAGTTTCTTAGACATCATATTCCCTTTCCTAGAGTCGATGTTTTCACTGCGAACAAAAGATAACGCGTTTCTCTTTTTGGCGCACCTCCTGGGTTCTAATTGACTCAAAACTCGCGGACAGCGTGTTGGGCAGGCCCGGCAAAACATCAGCCTTTCGGCGCCAGGCCCTCCAAAGACTTGCTGGCGAAACGCTCACGGTTTGTCAGCTGAATCGTCATGCCGCCGTCAGTGAAGATATTGGCGCCGGTCACATACGAGGATTGCTCGCTCGCCAGGAAGAGCACCACATTGCCCACCTCGCGCGGCGTCTGAACGCGACCGAGCGGGATATTGTCCATCCAGTGCTGGCGCGCCAGCTCGGCGTCTTCGGCGGCGTCCTGAATGTCGTTCCAGATTTGCGTGTCTGTCAAGCCCGGGCTGACGGCGTTGATGCGGATGCCGTACCCCGCGAACTCGATCGCCATGGACCGGGTCATCATGTCAACGCCGCCTTTGGACGCGGCGTAGGGCGCGGCGGCCGGCAAGGTCGCGACAGTGTGCACGCTGGCGATGTTGATGATGGCGCCGCTGCGACGGGCGACCATCGCCTCCAGCGCATATCGACTGCAAAGAAAACTGCCTTTCAGATCAACATCAACGACGCGGTCCCAGTCGGCTTCGTCCATTTCCAGCGTCGGCTTGACGAAGTTCACGCCGGCGTTGTTGACCAGCGTATCGATCTGACCGTAGGTTGTCAAAGTTTCGTCGATGAGCTGCTTGCAGTCAGGGGCTTGGGAGACGTCTGTCTTAACGAACAGGCCTTTGCCGTAACGCTTTTGCAGATCGGCGGTGACGCGCTCGCCCTGCGTCATATTAATGTCGGCGACGACTATCTCGGCGCCGGCTTCGGCGAAGCAATCGGCGATGCCCGCGCCAATACCGCTGGCGGCGCCGGTGACGATCGCAACATGTCCGTTCCAGTTCATGGAGAGACCTTTCCTCCAGCAGCGGACTTTCTCTTCGCACTATAGCGCGGAGGCTAAGTTATTGCAAAGCGACGCTCTCAGTCGCCCAGGCGCCTCAGTTCAAGAAATGGATCGCGAAATCTCTAGCACCTGCTTTGCCTCGTGCGCCGCCCGCGGATCGGGTCGCGTAGACACTGACCCCTCAGCCGGCGGCGGATCGAGAGAGGTGACCCACTGCGACACATCCGGTACCTCAATCTCGCCGTGCTCGGGCTTGGGCGCAGGAACGGACATCAGAGGCAAGTCCGCCATCCGATCGTACATCTCCATAATGACGCGCTTCGTCCAATACTCGCCGTGCGCCGCTTCGTCCTTGCGCTTGACGATGGGGAAGGTCTCCATAATGTATTAGACATCAGCGCGCTCAATGCCGTAAAGGTGAAAGTTGAGCGCGTCCAGCTGGCGGCGCATGATGAAGCGGCGCTCTTCGTTCCAGACGAAGGGGTCGCCGTCGTAGCCGAGGTCGCGGGCGAAGGGCTGGAGGACCCAGACGGTGTAGGTCAGTTCGAGGACACGGGGGGTGATGAAGCCGAGCAGGTCGGGGGCGTATGTGTGGGGAGGGATGACAGGGAGTTGTTTCAGATAGCTGTATGTCAAATGAATGCCACCAAATTTCTGGCGCGTACAATCGTCAAACACAAACGACGAACAGTGGCTAAGATAGCTGACACACGTTCGAATGTCTTCTTTTGCAAAAACCAAGGGCGCAGTGTGACCAACCGCGACGCGAGGAAGGATAGAAAACAAAGATGTTCGCTCATTTGTACTACTGGTAACGTCTCGAAATCCTATAAGCCCGGCATGATCCCAGAAGTCTAGTCTTGTCTCTACATCATGACCCGCTACCCAGTAGCGTGGCTGGGGCAGCACATCCGCGTCTACCAATTCGTTACCCGAGAATTGACGGGCTTGTCCCTGTCGCACAAGTGCAGTTGCACTAAGAACTACTTCGGCAAATCTATGATTGTATGTGTCAAACATCTTGGCTTCATAGAGCGGCAGATAGCGCTCGGCGCCGCGGACATAGTGGTTGCCTTCGAGCGTGAAGCCGCGCGCTTCGAGGTCGTCTCGTGCCCGGAATTTGTCGGAGTCGCTTGTCTTATTGAATAAGCCCTGCTTAAACGTGATTCCCCACCGATTTTCTGTTGGCGTCTCCTTCATCAATACGGGGACACGCCCATAAATCTGTTTCGTAGTGTCAGCATCGCGCCGGCTGCGGAAGGTCGCCAACGTGGCCGTGTTGGAATTGAGCATGGCGAAGTCAGCCGCCGACAGCTTAGAGCGGCGCCATTTGTCATCCAGGTCGCCAATGTTCCACGCTAAGAAAACGAATTCCGTTTCGCGCGTACGGATGTCTGCTCCCGTCATCGTTAGTAGACAGAACTTGTAACTGCGGTGTACCGCGACAAATAACCCTTGCCGATTCTCAAAATCGTACATGCTGGCGAGCGATTGGCTCTGCATCAAGTCCTGGAAGAAGAATTTGGTGGTGTCGTCGGTGGCGATGCCTGAGGGGCAGACCATACCGACCCGGCCCCGTCCACTGAGCAGGAAGCGGTCTAGCTCGGCAAAGACAGTATAGGTATTGATATCACCGCGCCCACAGAGCGGGTAGCGCTGGCTGACGCGGATGAAGTGGGATTCGCCCTCCACTTTGCGTTTGTCGGCGGTGAAGGCGGCGAAGAGCGCGGGATCGTTTGATTGGAGGGCAGCGATCATTTCGCGGCGGGCGGCAGCGTTACGCGCGGCGGCGATCTCGGGGTTGCGCTGCGCGAACCACTCCTTCTCTTGTATCTTGATGCGCTCCCAGGGCGGATTGCCCAGAACCACATCAAAGCCGCCATTCCAGCCGGCCCCTTCGTTGTATACCCCTGTGTCTACGCGGGGGTCCGCGGACGAGAGCTCTTCGGGCACCTGGAATACATCGAGGAAGGCCACGTGCCAGTGGAAGAACTGGTAGCGGTCGGTCAGCGCGGTCACTTTCCGGCGCAGGTTTTCGAACTGTGGCGACTGCGGGGTCTCCTCCAGGTGACGGTAGAGCAGGTCGGTCAAGGGCGGGCCCGCCCCCACCCTAAATCCCTTCCCGGCGGGTCTGTATCTACGCGACCCCAAAATGAGGGAGGGACTCTCTTCTCCCCTTCCCTCCGAGTGGGGAAAGGGCCGGGGGATGGGGGGCTGTAGGGGCGGCTTTTCTCCCACACAAAAGCAGCGCACCAGGCATCGGCCAGCAGCCGCGCAATCATGTATTCGGGCGAGTTGGCAAGCTCCGCATACAGTTCCTCTTTAGCCTGGAAGTCGCTAAGATTGTCGTCGGCGGACTTGGCGAGGTCGCTCACGGTGGAGCTTAAGAAGCGGTAATCGGCCGCCGGCGCCTGCTCCAAGCCCATCTGCCTCACATCCGCTTTGCGCTGTTTTAGTTCTCCCCGATTTTGCTTGCACAAGGCGCTGGCAGTCGTCTTGTCGTCACCTTTGATCGCCTTGAAGGCCTCGTTGGGGATGCCCTCCGCCATCAGCTTCGGCGTCGTGCCCAGCAGGCTGTTGCCGACTTGGATTTGGTGGTCGAGGAAGCTCAGCGGCTTACCGGGATCAAGCGCTTCCAGCCACAAACTGATCTTGCACAATTCGGCCGCCATCGGGTTGATGTCGACGCCGTAGATGCAGTTGCTAATGACGTCTCTCTTCGCCGTTTGCAGGGCGGGCAAGGCTGGCTCTTCCTCACCCGTGCGCAGGCTGGCGAGGCGTTTGGCAAGTCGCTCACCATTTTCCATTTGTGCGCTATCTGGCGCGGTATTCATCACATAGTTCGCTACTTTCTCGACAATTGGATGTGTGCGAGTCAGCAGCTCGACGCCACTGTTGCGTGCTTGACCGTTGCTCGCGACGAATGCCGTTTGCCCAAGCATGTCCCGCAGACCACGTGGACTTTCACTAAGGTCAAACTTAAAGACACCGTTTTCCGTAACTGTCCCGTCGTGCATGAGAACCGCGTCTTGCGTGAACGACTGAACTATAGCGTTGGAGCCAAAAGCTCGGCGCGCAGCCCGCAGCTCCTCTGCTACTTCGTCCACACTGATCGCTCGCTGGGCGAACATGGTACGCGACTGTATATCTCGTTCGGCCGCCGCTTCCCACCGCAGGGCAACTTCAAAGCCGGGCAGCGCTCTTTGGCGGATGTCGGCGTCTTCGCGCATCAGCAGACCTTGAAGAATCGCTTCGACCACATCTTCGCTCTTATCAGGTACTGGAACCGAAATACCTAAAGAGTTACGAATTGATTCGTGCTTGCGCAACTGTACATCCAGAACGACGCCATCAATTTGATTATCGATGCCATAATAAGTCACTATTTTGACGCGCTCGCGCGGCTGCCCGTAGCGATCCACTCGTCCGTCGCGCTGTTCGTGGCGTGTGGGATTCCAGGAGAGATCGTAATGAACCACCGCGTCATAGCCCTGCTGCAAGTTGATGCCTTCGCTCAAACAGTCGGTGCAGACGAGCACGCGCTTCTCTGATTCAATCAACTGCGCCACGCGATGTTCACGTTCGGCAGGCGGCAGCATTCCAGTTACACCGCTAATATCAATCCTGGGTAAGGCTGCACGTAGCGCTTCTTGCAGGTATTCCACAGTCGGAATGAAGCGGCAAAAGACGATCGGGCTGTAGCCGTCTTTCAGAAGTTTCTTGAGAATGGGGATAAGACCTTGCAGTTTTTGGTCCGCCGTCCCCGACAGTCTGTCCGCTTCGTTCGCCATGCCACGGAGGCGACGCCGATGCCGAGCAGCGTCATCGGCCAGGCTCTCAATCGCGGACACATCGCTCCCGGGCACAACATCCATACCTTCGGCTGATTCACCGGTCAGTAAATCAAGCACGGTGCGTCGACCGATATCATCGACATCGGTTTCGTTATCGGCTTCGGTCGTAGCTGCGCGACTCCGCAACGTAGATGCGGCAGCCGCCGGGCTTGATGCCATCGAACGGAGCAAGGCCAAGGCGGACCACCAGCGCATTCGCCGCCGATAGCCTTCGCCGGGTTGTTCTACAATCTCGCGAGCATAGCGTAAGACTCTGTTAAAGAGACGTCTGTAAGGCTCAGAAAGCGAATAGGTATCTTCTACCGCTTCACGTTCGGGAAAGTCGGTGCTCGCATCCAGGTATCGCGTAATATCGGCGCGCCGCCGCTGCACAAAGTGTCTAGCAACCTCGCGACGGTGATGTTCGTTACCTGGCCCGGTGAGATCATCGGGCAGCTTGGTAAATTGCTCATTAAGCAGTACTAACTGGATAGTCTCCTAGTGAGGTGATGTGGTTTTGGTGAAACAAGGCCGGGTTTACACGCCATTTGTCGCAGATGAATTCATATGGAGATCGCCCCTTCAGCGCCTTGAGCCGTTTGGCAAAGTTGTATGCCTGGATGCAGGCTTCAAGGTGCTGACGCAACAGCGAGTGCGTTTGGTAGAAATAGCGACGTACGGTCTGCTCTTTAATTGTCCGAAGCATTCGTTCAACTTGCCAATTTGTCCATGGAAGGTAGGGTTTGGTCAGCCGGTGTTGAATTCCGCGCTCATCGCATACCGTATCAAGTCACTGTTTGCTTCGCCGCTTTGTATTGGCCGGCTGCGTAAACTGGTTGCCGTTGTCGGTCAAGATGGTGTGAATCTTATAGGGCACTGCCGCGATGAGCCGCTGCAGAAAAGCGCAAGAATCTGCGCGCTTATAGCTTTCCAGCAATTCAGCGTGGGCGAACTTGGCAGTGCGGTCGATGGCGACGAATAGATAAAGCTTGCCTTCATTGGTTCTGAGTTGACAGATGTCCAAGTGAAAGTAGCCGATGGGATAGGCTTTGAAGCGCTTCTTCGCCGGCTTGCTTTACAGTTGTGGCAAGCGGTTTGCGCCATGACGCTTAAAGCAACGATGCAAGCTGGCGCGGGTCAAATGCGGGATCGTCTCTTGCAGCACGAAGAGGCAGTCATCCTGCGACAGCAGGGTCTTCGTCCGAAAGACAACGACCATGGCTTCCTCTTGCAGCGAGAGGACGGTCGAGCGCGGCTGTTTGGGACCCATCGGCAAGTCCTTTACCGAATTGCGCTTCTTCCATTTGGCGACCGTCTTCGGATTGATGCCAAAGCGTTTCGCCAGGTCGACTATGCTCTCTTGACTATCTTGTATCTCTCGGCGGGTCGCCTCTGTCGTTCTGGCTTGAGGGTGGAGAACCTGTACCATAATGCATCCATTTCGCCCTTCGAGATAACACCATGACAGCCCGCAACTATACAGCTATATCCTGGCAGGAAGCCTTCGGTGGCGAAGTAGCGATAACTGGAAAAGTCTGACTGAGCGATGGTTTCTACGTTAGTCAGCAGGTCAATCTGCGAAAGCGCCTCGCGCCGTAATCGGTCTGCCTGCTGTTTATCCCGCAGCGAACGCGATTGATCGAGGCGAATCTTCTCTTGAACCTTGACTTGCTTTCGCGCGGATCTGTACATGTGACGCCAGCGATCGCAGGCTCCGTCAAACCGTTGAACAATATTTTGCATCGTCTGGCCGAGCAGGCTGTCGGTATCTTCCAGTTCGGTGATAGTGCGCAGGACGCTTGCGGCTCGCTCTCGTGCAGCCTGCTGAGCAGCGTCAGCTTCAATCTGATGCATTACTCCGGGCAAGAGCGCCAGCGAGGGTTCGTCGCCCTCCATATCGAGGATTTCGATCAGCGATTTTCCCAAGCTCTGCCCGGTTTCCGCCAGCCAGATAGCGTGGATATGGGACCGGAGCAGGTCCTCGTTTGAAAGATCCAGCCGAGGCGGCGCAACGGAACCTGCGACCATACGCGCCGGGCTCTTGAAAAAGTGCTGATCGTGCTGGCTGCGTGCGGCGCAATAGGTGAAGATCAGCGCAGGTTGGCCGCTCCGCCTGGCGCGTCCACTTCGTTGTGCGTAATTGGAAGGTGTCGGCGGAACATTGCGCATGTTAACCACGTTAAGTTCAGCAATATCCACGCCCAATTCCATCGTGGGCGAGCAATACAAGATTGGCAGCGTACCCTTTCGGAATGCCTTTTCGCGATCTTGTCGCTCGTCGCTAGGCACTTGGGCGGTGTGTTCGCGCGACCTATAGTCCGCCAACGTGCTGGCCACACCTCAGTAGAAGGCGACGAAGAATGGATTGGGTTTGCCAGCATCCTCGGGCCGAACAATTACCCGCAGGTCGTCGTGATAAGAATCGCCGTCACCCATTCGCCATCGCATCGCTGATGCTTTCAGCTGATATCCGGGCACTTCGTTTTCGGTTTTCGGATGCGACACGATGGCGACAAGTCCCGCCACTCGCAAGCCTTCCAGCAGTTGGCGATTGATCTCCTGCGTCTCCTCCATTTTCATCGTGTCACTGTAGTTGTCGAATGCGCGCCTGGTGGGCAGGTATCTACCAAAGGCGCCACGCGGTGAGAGATAAGTATAGGTTCGGCGCGAGTCGTAGCCTTTACTTGCGCGGGGCAACGCGACAGTGGCCCGTTCCATGTTGTCGTATTCACTCTCGTCCAGCGCCCATGGCTCTTGAAGATACTGACGGCTCAATTGCTGAATACTTTCTTGATAATTGCGATCGAGGTAATCGACCTTGGTTGCAAGCTCTCGCCGGAGGCGGTCAAGCAGTTTATGAGCGATTCTGATCCGCGTCTTAGGCGAGGCGCCCGCCAGCGCCGGATGGCAGTGCTCCCAAATGTCTTCCGCCAAGCAAACTTGGTCAAGCCTGTCGTAATCAAATTTCAGCAAGCCGCACTGTTCCAGATTGGGTAGGGCGATGCGCCAACCGCGGCGCAAATCGCGATAGAGACGATAGCCCAACACCTGCCGCAACGCGTGCTGGATATCTTCCAGCGCCAAAGGATGCACCTCCGGATCGCTGGCATACAGAGACGGCGGCAATTTCAGGGCCTCGAAGACCCTCATTGCAATCTCTGTGCAACAGACCCTCCGCTATCGCCGCAGGGATTGTATCGCCGTCATCAAAGCGCGGATTCAGCTGAATCAAAGGTTCGGGCCAGTATTGTCCCGGTTTCAAGCTATGCGTGACTTTGTCTATTATCAGTTTGTCGCGGATGCGGATGAAGCTGCTTGCATACTTGCTGTAGGTATCGATGAGGTCTTCTCTTAGAGCAAAAATGTTCATGCCTAAATCCTTCGCATTCTGACTCATCTGAGCAGAAAAATGTTTCACCGCATTTAGCGCACAAGTTTTGTCGGCGATTTGATCTCTCACATAAGGAGTATGTGAAGGGAGGTATACAGTCTTTTGAAGGCGTTGTCAAAGACTTTTGGCGCTGTGAGCGCTATTCGGAAAACTGCATATTCGACATGAGCCAGGTAGATAGCTGGACAAACTCAACTTAGTTCTCGGCTTGCCGCCAGCTCAGTCAGACCGTTTTCTCGCATCATTTCGCGCAACTTGGCGCGGCTGATTCGGTTTTTCTAGACCAATGTGGAAGTTGATTGTTATTTGCGGACAGCGATGAAGCTACCGCCACTATCGATAGCCGTAAACCAAAACGTCAGTTAACTGCTTCTGATGGATAGCATCTATAGGCGCGTCCTGTCCGTGTGAAGCGGAAACTCCCTTCGGGCGCAGGATCGCTAAGTGTACGCCCAAACTGCAACGGAGCGATTTGCCGGTCGGCCGCGTTTTGCTGAGAGTTCAGCCATTTTCCAGACAATGAAGATGATCGGAGACTGGCGATAGCCAAAGCGTCCGAAGGCATCCCAAAGAATGTGACAACCGAATGGATGTAGACTCGTCGGATAAGCAAGGAGCCGGATACTCAGATTTTCCGCGCAGTATATTACGGCGATCAGGTTAATTTCTCTTGGTCACGTCCTTTTACCGACGGGGAAAACAAACCTGACGCTAATGCTGAGTCAGTCAGTGTCTTGGAAGACGTGGCACTGGTCATTGTGGACGCGGTCTCCAAGATGTTGCCGCTACCCGTAGCTTAGGATGAAGTTGAGCGCCAACCGCTGGACCGATTTTGAGCCGTCTAGCCGGTTTGATGGGGTTGTCCGCCGAAAGACGACGGCTACTACCCGGATAGTGTCCAACTCTGCACAAAGCGGCCGCAGGGCGCCGGCTGTGCCATCGACGGTGACTAATAGGTTGTTCCCAACCGACTTGGACAGATACACGGACCCGAATCATCCCTACTTTTGCACCGCATTAGAAAATCTAGATTGAATCCGTCAACCTAAACTTCCGCGTCGAAAGTAAAAATACAGTGGCTCAGCGCCTCCATAATGAATCTTGTACAGGGCGGTCACTCCTTTCGGCGCCGGTGACTATAGCCCTGCTAGTTTTCTCGGGCGCCGCGATCACACCACCACCAGATCAGCCGAATCATCGCAATCAGAATATCCTGCCGTTTCTGTTTCTAGGTGAACTGAATCGGTTGAATGGTGGGATGAAAAAAAGCGAGCGCGCAAGACCTATGCGCCGCCGCCGACCGCCGCCATGATCGGCAGCTCGACCTCATCCGGCAATTCGTTGAAATCCACTGCTGTCGCTTCCCCTATCCGAGGGTCAGTAATGCGCTTGCTTGTCAACATCGCAAGCGCCGGAAAGATTCTGCTGCTATTTGCTGTGGAGATTGTTGAAGCAGTGAGATGACACGGGCCCTGTCATGCCGTCTCATCTCACCGATTCGATCTCTAATACGCCAGATACGTGCTCGTATCCAGCTTGCCGCGGACGGCGTCGCCCAGCTTCCAGCGCGGCGTCTCGACCTGTGGCTCCAGATACCAAGTGGTCGTCCAGTGTACCCCGCCACCCGCCAACTCATGCGCCTCGCCGATGATGAAATAGGTGCCATCATGATCGGTTTGCGTCTCGCGCAGCTCAATTAGGGCGCCGATGGTCAGCCCCAGCTGATCGGCATGACGCCCGCCGCCATTCTCGGCATGGCTCTGCAGCGTGATCATCTGCGCCAGACCGAAGGGCGTCTTGCGCCGGTTGCGCTCAAAGTCGGCGATGTATTGCGCCTGATCCAGGTCATCGATGGACGGCAAGTTGATGTTCATCGTGCGCCGGCCGAAGAAGGTGATGCTCTCCTGGTCGATGGCGCGCGCGTCCATCTGCCCCTCATCCACGATCTTGCGCCCCTTGACCACGCATTTCTCGACCACCGCTTCCCGGCTGTCGCTCTCGTTCTTGAAGACCAGATTGGCGCCGTTGGCCTTGGCCTCGACCTGAACCCGGCACGTACCCTGCAGGAATTCGACATCCTCGACCGTGACATCCTTGCCGCCGATGCGCTTGTCCCTCTCGTCCTTGTACTTGACGTAGACCTCGCGCCGCGCGCCCGGCGCCACCCGGATCACCGCGTCCTTCAGCTCCCACAAGGTCGACGGACCGGCCGCCACCGTGCGCGGATGGCAGGTGACGATGACCTCGTTCTTGGTCTGATCCAGGCTGGCGAAGGTGTATTTCATATCGGTCATGGC
>WTGC01000081.1 GCA_011523705.1 Chloroflexota bacterium
CCCCCGGCCCCCTCCCCGAAGCATCAGGGAGGGGGGAGCTAAACTCTGCGAGACACAAGGTATTTTGCGTGGGCGGCGGCTGTGCAGGGCGTGTGTCTACAGTTTCGTATGGTAGCGCGTAGTTAGCTGCCGGGGACGATCTCGCAAGCGCCCTCGCGCATGCAGGTCCAGGTCATATCTCCGCCATCTAGGTGCAGCTGCGCCCCCATCCCTTCGAGGACGGCCGCCATCGCCGCCACGTAAGGCGCTGAAAAGCTAGTACCATTGAGCGCCTTGTAGCCGTTGTCGAGATAAATCGTATGCACATCGCGGCCCGGCGCCCAGATATCGCCGCCCTTGTTGCTGAAGCTGCTGCGCGCGCCGTCGGGATCGATGGCGCCAACGGCGACGACGTTCTCATAACGCGCCGGGAAGCCGGGCAAGGCGCCGCCGCTGTTGCCCGCCGAGGCGATGACGGTCACGCCCTTGCCGATGGCATACTTGACGGCGTCTTCGGTGACTTGCGAGCCAACCATGCTGCCCAGCGACAAGTTGATGATATCAGCGCCGTTGTCGGCGGCATAAACGATGCCGGCGGCGACATCGGCCATGGAGCCGCTGCCGCTCTTTCCAAGCACGCGCACCGGTAGAATCGAGCTGTTAGGCGCGAAGCCGGCGATGCCGATGCCGTTGTCGATATTGGCGGCGATGATGCCGGCGACTGAGCAGCCGTGGCCCATTTCATCTTCCGGATCATCATCGTTATCGACGAAGTCGTAACCATTTTCGAGGACGCGGCCCACCAGATCTTCGTGGCTCATGCATACGCCGGTGTCGATCACGGCGACTGTGATATCGCTGAGCTCGCCCATCTGATCCCAGGCGGTCTCGGCTTGAATATGCGGCAGCGCCCATTGCCGATCGTAGTCGGGGTCGTTGGGCGGGTTGTCGAATTGCACACTGACGATGAAGTCCTGCTCGACCATCTCGACATCGCTGTCGAAAGTGAAGTCAGCGCTGCCGAAGGCGTCCGGCACATCCACAACCCAGATTTCGAGTGCCGCAATGCGCTCGACGAGCGCCCCGCCGATACGATGGACATAGTCCCATTTCTCGCTCAGGGGCGTATTGGGATCATAATGAATCACCCAGTTGCCCGTGGGCGAGGCTTGGTAAACGGGCACGACGCGCGTACTATCCGGCTCGCCATTATTCGTGCCGCTGAGGATGAATTCGCCGATCGGGGCCTGACGCGGCGAAGATTCGCTGGCTGCCACCAGGAACAAGCCGCCCAAGATCAGCAAAATCGTTAGGTTGAGGGTGGTCGCCGTTCTACGTGAAATCATGATATTTCCCTTCGCCTATGCACTGCGATTAGAAGGACGAAATCTGCGTTTCTTGCGCCGTAATGAACTCAAGCAGCGCGGGAGTTCCTTCTTCGGTCTTCCGGATGCCGCGCTTTATCGCCGGGATAATCTCTTCGGGGCTTTCGACGCGCTCGCCGTAGCCGCCAAAAGCCACCGCCATGTCCGCGTAATGACCGGAGATATCGGTGCTGCGGTATTTCTCCGTGGACACGGGCATGATGGGGATTTCAATCGCCATCGAGAAGTTATTGAATAGCACCGACAAGATCGGGATTCTTTCGCGCACGGCAGTCTCGAAGTCCATACCGGTGAAGCCGATGGCGGCGTCGCCCCAGACGTTTACACAGAGCGCCTCGGGCTTGGCCAGTTTGGCGCCCATCGCCAGACCCAGTCCGTAGCCGAGCTGGGTCGTCTTGCCCCAACCGATATAAGTCAAAGGCGCGACCGATTGCCAGAATGGCGATAACTGGTCGCGCGGGCTGCCGGCATCGTGCGTGATGATCGTGTTCGATACATCGACCGTATGCAGCAAATCCCAAATCACGCGATAGGGCGATAGCGGCGTCTCAGCTGAAGTGAGCTTCGGCTTCCACTGGCCAAGCCATTCCGCCTTCTCCGCAGCGATTTCCCCGGCGACGGCGGCGGCGCGCTCTTGACAGGCGCCATTGGAGCGAGCGCGCACGGCTTCCACCAGTCCCTCCAGGATTAATCCGGCATCGCCAACCAGCGCGGTCTCGACCGGCACGTCTTTGTTGATGTCCGCTGGATCTAGTGTCGCGTGAATTACGCGCTTGCCGGCGGGAATCTTGAGGCCGAAGGCCGTTCGGGTGAAGCTGCAGCCGATGCCGAAAATCAGATCGGCTTTACCAAGGAAGTGATGCACTGCCTTCGGGAATGATCGCCCGCCCGAACCCAACGCCAAGGGATGATCTTCCGGGAAGGCGCTTTTACCGCCCAGGCTGGTGGTCACCGCCGCGCCGAGCAACTCGGCCAATGCTTTCAGCGAATCCCAGGCTTGGGCGTAATGCACGCCCTGCCCGGCATAAATCAGCGGACAGTCGGCAGCGAGCAGCGCCTCGGCGACGGCTTCAATCGACGCGCTATCCGGACCGTAGCGCAGGGTCGGCGCCGGCGTCGGATCGAAGGAGTCGGGGATTTCCTCGGCAAATAGATCGGAGGGGAACTCCACGAGGACGGGGCGCGGCCTTCCGTTGCGGACTTGGGTAAAGGCGCGCCGCATCGCTTCCGGGACCGCTTCCGCCATCGTGACTTGTTCGCAGGATTTTGTCACCTGCCGATAATTCAGGGCGGAACTGAAGTTGGGCTGGATTTGGTTGATGCCCCGCGGATAGCCGGCCGGCAGCACCAGGATCGGCGCCGAATCGCCAAAGGCTTGCGCGACGCCGCCGAAAGCATTTTCCGAACCCGGGCCGCTCTGCATGCAGAAAACGCCTATCTTCTCGCCCGAGGTCAGCCGGCTCATCGCGTCAGCCATGTGCAGCCCAATGCGCTCCTGCCGCACAATGATGGGGCGGATATCCAGTTTCGCCGCCGCTTCAATCAGCGGGTTCACCGGATAGGCGAACAAGAACTCCACCCCTTCCGCCTTGAGCACTCTGGCAACCGCATCGGCAACTTTCATTCTATGGCTCTTCTTTCGCAGCGGATGTCAATCATGAACTCTCCGTTGTTGGCGCTGACCTGTGTGGCGGTCGTCGCCAAGAGACGGCTCCTATAATGGTAACCGCACTCAATCCCATTACGCAAGCACGGGCGAATGCGTTGCAGAGCAGCGTATCATCTTTTATCGCCACAGAGGCACAGAGAAATGCCAGGGCGGTTGACCCCAAGTTTGCCCATACTATGCTATTCCAAGCGTTTTCGATTAACCTCGAAGCTGAAGACATCGTCCCGCGCATAGCCGCCGGTGACATCAAGCGTCATCTGTTCTTCGGCGATGCGCGCCAGATTGAGATCGGCATAAAGAATCGTCTCCTGGTCATAGACCGGCTCGACGAGATAACTGCCATCGGGCGCGATGACGGCGCTGCCGCCATTCAGCAGCAATGCCTCAGGCTGCCCGCGCAAGTGATCCGGCAGATCAAGCTCGGCGGGAAAGTCGGAAGCGGGCATGATCCCCCCAACAGCGAGCACAAAGGCGCGCCCTTCAAAGGCGTAGTGGCGGCTGGCAATTTGGTGGATTTCCTTGACCGCGGGCCAGAGCGCGATGTGGATGGACTCATTACTGATATGCAAAGCCTGGCGCGCGTGCGGCATCCAGTGCTCCCAACAGATCAAGCCGCCGACGCGCCCGACAGCGGTATCGACCGCGCTTAAGCCGGCGCCATCGCCCGGCGCCCAGACCAACTGCTCGGTATAAGTCGGGCGCAGCTTGCGGTGGTGATTTCGAAGCGCGCCGTCGGCGTCGATGGTGACGATGCTGTTGTAGAGGCTGCGATTGCCGCGTCCGGTGGGTACGCGTTCGTTGAGGCCAAGCACGAGCACGATATCATGCTCCCGCGCCCCTTCCCGCAGCAGACGCAGTTCGGGGCTGTCGACCGCCATGCTGTTGGCGGCGAGGCGGGCGTAGAGGCGCTTGGTGGGCGGGTGATCCCAGCGGGCGTAATCGACCGCATAATCCAGCCAGGCGGGGTAACCGGGGAAGAAAGTCTCGGGGAAGGCAGCCAGCCGGGCGCCATGGCCTGCCGCCTCGAGGATCAGCGATAACGCTTTGGCCACGGTTCGCGCAAGGTCGTAATAGACTGGGCGAGCCTGAATGAGAGCGACGCGGACGCTAGCGGACACGGCGCGGGGAACTCGCGCTAGCTATCGAGCACAGCGCGGACGCGGAATTGTGCGCCATCGCTGTCGGGCGCGTTGGCGATTGCCTCGTCGACCGTCAGCGCCGCGCCCGCCACATCGGCGCGCATGACATTGGTCAATGGCAGCACGGACGAAGTGGGGTCGATATGCGAGGTGTCCAGCTCTTCCAGCTTCTGAAAATAATCGAGAATGGCGGAGAGCTGCCGCTGATAGCGGGCGACATCGTCATCGCTCAATTCCAGGCGCGCCAGCTCGGCGATGGCGCGGACATCGTCTGCTGAGAGCGTGGTTTGCGGCATGGAGGCTCCTGGTCGGTAAAGCTCGGTATCTGTAAGTGTAGCGTCGCTGGCGAATGCTTCACAGGTTGGAGTTGGCGCGTATCCTCACCACCGAGTTCAGCGAGTTCAAATGAGGTCACCGAGGGTCTTGTACACAGAAGATCGCCCGTCACAGCGGAAGCCATGTAGGGGCGAGCGTAGGTTAGTGTCTACGCTACCCGGTGGCTCGCCCGCCGTCAAAATGAAGGGCGCGGGCGACCTGGTAGGTCGCCCCTACAACCTCGTTGGTGTAACTGGGTGGGATTGTAGGGAGGGCGAGACAAGCCGATCATAGACACTACGGTTCTCTCGCCCCTACGGCCCCTTGGTGTGGCGGGGACGGGACAAGAAATACGCGCACAGCCCCAAGCAACCATCCAATTCAAACACCCGCAGTGTGCGCTCCCCTCTTCCCTTGTGCGCCGCGTAGACACTGGCGGTCGGAGAGGGGCCGGGGGTGGGGTTGAAATTTCGCCCCTACAGCACGCTGGTATGGCGAGGATGGGATTGAAAGCGCGGGCGAGCCACCGTCTCGCCGCTACAGTTCGCTGGTTTAGCGAGGATGGGATACAAAAGCGCAAGCCCGCAAGTAGTTAGCCTCCCCCCCATTGAAATGGTGCGCGTAGACACTGCACTTCGGGGGACCGAGGGGGGTAGACCCGGCGAGCACGGGATACACAAGCGCAAGCCCGCAAGTAGTTAGCCTCCCCCCATTGAAATGGGGGGACCGAGGGGGGTAGACCTTGCGGGGATGGGGTTGAATTATAGGCGCGGGCGAGGCTCGAAAGCGGCGGCGCATTCGGTTACACTGCAATCATAGCAAAGCGGATCAGGAGAGTGAAATGCGAGCGACAGTCGAGCGCGCGGAGGCTTTGCGCCTGCTTCAGATCGAACACCAGGCGGTGGCCGCGCTGATTGACGCGCTCAGCGACGAAGAGATGACCCGCCGCGACACGATTCAGTATGGCATGTACTACGACCAGGAATGCTCGTTCAAAGATTTGCTGGCGCATCTCGTTTGCTACGAGCTTTATACGGTCGAGGCAATTCAAGAATGGCGCAATGGACGCGCGCATTGGGCGATCGAAGCGGTGAAAGATCCGCGGCGTGGACGCGAGATCCATTATGGCGGCATCGCCGACCGCGACCATTTGAGCTTGCGCGAGCAGCTGGACGAATACCGGACGGTCAGCGCAGCGCTTGAGCGGGAGATCGAGTCGATGTCCGATGCCGACTGGGGGAGCGCGCCCGCGTTTGCGCTGAATGAGGCGACCGACCTGGGCGGCATGATTGAGGGCATCCTGGTTTTGCCGCCGCGCCCCCTGTATCGTCATCTGCCGGTACATGTGCCTGACGCGGCGCAATATATGCGCAGCCTCCGCTGATAAAACGTAGCCTTGGCGTGGGGCGGCGATGGCGCGGCGCTGTGCTATAATCCGCGACTGTTTGGCGAATTGATGTAAGAGCGAAACGGAGGCGCCGTGCGCGTAACCGGCTGCCTGGCGGCTTTGGCATTTCTCTTCGCGCTCATCATGTTGACCGGCTTGTGTTCGCTCACGAGCTTCAGCCTGGCGCAGCAAACCGTGGTCGATTTGAACGCGGCCGGCATGGCGGTCGATGATCCGCTGGCGACGCTGCGCTGCGCGCTCACCGGGCGTTGCGAGAGCGTGACCGCGGACTTGAACGCCGCGCCTTTGGACGCGCCCCTGGTCCAATTGACGCCTCTGATCACCGCGATGCCGACCTCAGTTCCGGCAACGAATGCGCCGCCAACGATCGCGGTCGCTGAACCGACCCGGGCGAGCACAGTGCCGCCAACGCCGCATCCCACAGCAGAGCCGAGCGCCGGGCTGCCGCGCATCACCGACCCGCGCCAGGTTCAGATCTTGCTGCTCGGCATCGACCAGCGCAGCGCCACCGACGATCCCGGTCCCTTCCGCACTGACACGATGATGCTGCTGAATATCAACCCGGTGCTCAAGTCGATCGGCTTGCTGTCGCTGCCGCGCGACCTTTGGGTGGATATCCCCGATTTTGGCGGGGCGCGAATCAATCAGGCGAATTTCATCGGCGATGGCAATGCCTATCCCGGCGGCGGCGGTCCGGCGCTGGCGATGGAGACGGTAGCGGCGAATTTCGGGCTGCGCGTCGATAAATACCTGCTGGTCAACTTTGATGTCTTCACAAGCATCGTCGATATCTTGGCGCCGGACGGTGTGCTCGTGAACGTTCGCGAGTGGATTGACGATCCGGATTATCCCGATGACCGTTACGGGACGATCCACGTGCAATTTGAGCCGGGCGAACAGCGCATGGACGCCGAGACCCTGCTTCAATACGCTCGGACGCGCGCCACTGAGGGCGGCGATTTCGATCGCGCGCGGCGGCAGCAGCAGGTCTTGGACGCCGTGCGGGCGGAGGTGCTGAGCGCTGGCGGCATCGTCAACTTCGTGTCGCATGCCTTCACCTTATGGGACGCGCTGCAGGGGAATTACCGAACCAATCTGGAACTCAACGAGATCATCGCCCTGCTCAACCTGGTGGGCGAGATCGAGCGGGAAGACATTCGCTATCGCGTGATCGACAATTTCTATGCTTATCCCGGCTTGAGCCCACAGGGCGATCAGGTCTTGTATCCCGACTTCGCCGCCATCCGCGATCTCATCCAGGAGACTTTCTATGCCCAATCGCAGCTCACGCCCGCAAAAATGAAGGCGCGCGCCGATGAGGAGAACCCGCCGGTCTACGTCTTCAACGGGACGAACATCGCCGGTCTGGCTGGTGAAACGCGCGACTGGCTGGTCTCGAAGGGCACGCGCGTGGATGGTATCGGCAACGATGTCACCAATGGACGAGCGTTGACGGAAATCCTTGAATATGGGCGCTACCCCTGGACGGCGAGGGTCCTGGCTGAGTTGATGGGTCTGCCCGTAGATCGGATCACGCGCGGCGGCGATGGGCGGATCGCCCAAGGGGTGGTGGTGGCGCTGGGCCGGGACGCGGTCGAGATCATCGGCGGCTAGGCAGGCGCCAAGCTCGTCCTCCGTTCTGCCTACGTTTTCCCTTTGCTATAATGATGCCAGACTGGCGAGAGAGAAACCATCATGCTGCGCCGAATCGGGCTGACGAATTTCAAATGCTGGAAAGAGTTGGATATTGAACTGGCGCCGATCACGCTGCTATTCGGGGCGAATAGCGCGGGCAAGTCGGCGATATTGCAGTCGCTCTTGATGTTGAAGCAGACGGCGCAGGGCTTTGATCCCGGGCAGCATATCAACTTTGGTGGCGGTCCGCGTGATTATGTGGACCTAGGAAGCTACCGGGATCTAGTTTCTGGGCATGACAGCTTGGACAAGTTAGGAGTGCGATTAGCATGGGATACGTCCCGCTCGGCGCTTTCTACCTACACAAAAGCTGACGGTCAATTGGAGCATACCAGGTATCAACTCACTGCGATTGAATTTGAAGTCGTGTGGGGGCTAGACACGGCGGTCTTCGTTGATCAACTTAGATATGATGTGAAATCGGTTGATTCGGCTCCTGAATGGTTCGACGTACGCCGCGAGAGCGCAGACAAGTACCACTGGACGTCGTCCTCTACTGATCTCAACGAAGATCGGCCATCAGTGTCTTCGCCTTCAAGCTGCTATATTTTGCCATGGGAAATTACTAGCCGGCCGCCAAGCGCCGGTTGGGACTCTAGTTCGCTTCTTGCCAATGAGTTTGTCCGCTTAGTTGACTGCATTGAATACTTGGGTCCACTAGGAAGTCGACCACAACGCTTGCACTTATGGACGGGAACAAATCCCGACACGATAGAGCCCGACGGAGCCAACGCAATCGAAGCCTTGATTGCGTCGTCGAGAAGTGACGAAGTCCTGGTTAATCGCGTAGCATCCGGGATAACCGGCATGGAATTGGTCGACGCATTTGGCATCCGAACCGTAAACGAGAGCAGAGGGCTGTACGAAGTCACCGCGACTATCGGAGGAGTGGAAAGTGCTCTGTCCGATGTCGGTTTCGGTGTATCGCAGATTCTGCCAGTCATCACGATGTTGATGTTCGTCCCCAGCGGTTCCATCATCCTGCTGGAACAACCCGAGCTCCACCTCCACCCCAACGCCCAAGCCGCCCTTGCGGATTTGCTGCTTGAAGTCGCTGAAACGCGAAACCTGCAACTCATTGTCGAGAGCCACAGCGAACATATCGTCAGGCGACTTCAGAGGCGCATTGCCGAGGCGTCGCCGGCCTTTGCCAAGCCGGAAAACATCAAGATGTACTTCTGTGAGCCTGCGAAGGGTGGCTCAATAGTATCAGAGGTTGAACTGGACAGGTTTGGGCAGATTGCCAATTGGCCAGAAAACTTCTTGGGAGACATTGGCGGCGAGCTTCATACCATGGCGAAAGCAGCTATCCAACGTCGACGCAAGGAACTCGTGAATGGATAACATTGTTGTCGACACTAATGTATGGGTTACCGCGGGAAAACTGGCCTCGGAAGCTGAAACAATGGAAGAAGCGGACTGTATTGAAGCATGTATCGATTGGACAAAAGACTTTCTCTCTGGAAAACTGCGACTGGTGGTCGATACTGAATCTAAGGTATTCGATGAGTACATGGCGAATATCTCGGACGGGCGATACCCTAGCTCCAATTTATACGAACTATACAACGGCATCTGGGCGCGTATTGAACCAATAGAAATACAGTTTGATGAAGATGGTTTCGCGATATTGCCATTAGCAATTTCATTTCACGATCCCGCGGACAGAAAGTTTGTTGCTCTTGCCCTCGCCTGCGATCCGTACGCTCCCATATACAATGCCGCCGACACAGACTGGTCGAAAGAACGACATCAGCTGACCCAATTCGGCCTGACAATACACGAGCTCTGCCCGGACTATATTGAGCAGAGGATGCTCAGCCGCTAGATTCAACCGCAACCGCCCCCGGCGACAGCCGAAAACCTGCCAGGCATAGCCCCTGCCACAGCGCGCCGACGCTAGCCTATGCTACAATATGGGTAGCGAATCATGTGGTTCAGGACCGAAGAAATGGACGAGGCAAAGCGGGAACCGCTGGCGAAGCTGGTATGGCTGGATCCCTTCAGCGGCAGCACCATTGAGCACCCCCTGCACGAGGGTGACAGCGTAAAAATCGGGCGCGCCGCCAGCAATGACATTCAGATCGCCGAAGGACACGTTTCGCGCGAGCACGCGATCGTCGCTTGTAAGGACGGCGCCTTCACGGTTGACGATGTGGGCAGCGCCAACGGTACCTTCGTCAATGGCGTGCAAGTCTACGGCATGAACCCGCTCGCGATTGGCGACGAGCTTCATCTCTTTGTCTCCGTGCTCAAGCTGCGCGCGGCCGATGACGAGGCGCCGCACGATGTGGCCGAGAGCGTATCGGTCGTCACCGGCGACCGCGCCAGCCTGCGCATCACGCGGGGACCGCAGCGCGGGCAAATCTTCGCGTTGTTAAAAGAAGAACTATATATCGGCCGTTCGACACCCAGCTCCAATTGGGAGATCGCCTTGCAAGACCCGACCGTTTCGCGGCCGCACGCCTTTCTGGTGAAAGAAGAGGGGGGCTGGAAGCTCTTCGACTTGGGCAGCATCAACGGCACATCGGTCAACAGTCAACCGATCACGGGCGGCAAAGCCCATCTGCTGCGCGATGGCGACCGCATCATATTCGGCGGCACCTTGACCGTCTTCCACACCGGCTTCCCGATACAGGCGACCAACGGGCAGAAGGATCCAAACGGAAACGCATGAGCCAGCCAAATATCATCCTCATCATCGCCGACGACATGGGTTATGGCGATTTTGGGATATTCAACGATCAGATATCTTGTACGCCAGCGCTGGATGCCTTGGTGGACGAAGGCATCGTCCTGACGCAGCACTACTCGGCGGCGCCCGTCTGCACGCCAGCGCGCGCCGCTTTGATGACGGGCCGCTACTCCCACCGCGCCGGCAGCATTGACACCTTGGAGGCGCGGGGACTCGACCGCTTGCGGCTTGATGAAACGACCATGGCGGAGGTCTTGGGCGGCGCCGGTTACGCGACCGGCTTGGTCGGCAAGTGGCACAATGGCGCGCTGGA
>WTGC01000133.1 GCA_011523705.1 Chloroflexota bacterium
ATGGCGTCAACGATGTCTGGGGTTTGCAATTCGGCCAGTACAATCGCATCTATCAGTTGCAGCCCATCCCGGAGAGCTTGCCGACGGCGGTCCTCGGCGAAGACGCGCTGACGGTCGAGGGCATCATCGATTCGGAAGATTGGGTCAAAGCCTTCACCTGGTTCGGCGATCTGCATAATGCGCTTGGCGTTTCGCCTCAGGGCGGCATCAGCTCGGGCGAGCTTTTCCGCAACAGTCAGTTGGGCATCTATGTCGATGGCGGCTGGATGATCAACCAATTCATCAACAATCCGGTCGATTTCTCCTGGGGAACGGCACCTCATCCTTACTGGGAAGGCGGCGAGATCACTGTGCCGGGCGATAGCTGGCATCTGGGCGTCAACGCCAATACCGAGCACCCGGAAGAAGCGACTGAATTCGTGAAGTTCGCCAGCTCGGTCGAAGCCGGGCGCATCTGGTTTGATGTCTGGGGCGTCTGGCCCGCGCACGAAGTCATGATCCAAGAGCTGATTGATGACCCGAACAACGCCGAATGGCCCAACCAGGCCTTCGTCGTGGCGGCTGGTGAAGCGCCCTACGTCACGCCGCGGCCCTTGACTGTCGGCTACCTCGAATACGAAGAGATCCTCTCTGACGCCTTTGAAGACATTCGCAATGGCGCCGATGTCGCCGATTCCTTGAGCCAGGCGGCCGGCCGCATCCAGCGCGAAATGGACAAATACCGGCCCTAAGGGGTTCTCCGTTACTGCGGAGCAGCGGTCGCTTTTACGTCATGTTCGATTGCGAATCGAGACCGGAACCGGATCTGCTATCTGTGGGCGACCCAATGGGTCGCCCTTACAACATTCCATATCGATTGATGACTGTAGGGGTCAGCCGGTGGCTGACCCGCCGCCCTAAGACCCTATCGTCCCCGACATGTTGGCTCATGTGCATATCAGGGGCGGAAGGGTGAGACCACCCCGGCCTGCTTCTCGGAGAGCATCCGTGCTCAAAAGCATAAGCCTGGATCGCTGGACGCCGGCACTCTTCCTTGCGCCGGCCATTATCCTGCTGCTTGTTTTTCGCTATATCCCGATCGTCCTCGGCTTTGAAGAGGCGCTTTACACCAACTCGCTGAGCCAAGCGGGGGCGCGGAAATTCGTCGGACTTTCGAATTTCATCGCCGTTTATGAAGATCCGGTCGTCTGGGGTTCCTTCAAGACGACCTTGATATTCAGCCTGGTGGTGAATCCGCTGCAGGTCGGCTTGGCGCTGCTGCTGGCGGAGCTGGTGAATGCGCGCGTGCCGGGCATCGCCATCTTCCGCGCCATCTACTTGATCCCAATCGCTATCTCGGCGCCAGTCACGGCGATCGCCTGGGGCTTGGCGCTTGACCCAAATTACGGCTTGATCAACGGCATCTTCCGCACGGTCGGGCTGCCGCGACAGCCATTTCTGCAGAGCCCCGACCAAGCGCTCTGGTCGATCATCGGCATCATCAGTTGGATTGGCGTGCCCTATTGGAGTCTGTTCTTTTTGGCTGGCTTGCAAGGCATCTCGAGCGATGTGCTGGAATCGGCGCGCGTCGATGGCGCCAGCAACCTGCGAATTTTCGTATCCATCAAGCTGCCGTTGCTGCGGCGCATCATCGCCTTCGTGCTCGTCTCCGACACGGTGGTGAACTTCACCCTCTTCGCGCCAGTCTACCTGCTGACGCGCGGCGGACCGCAGCTTTCCACCCACCTCGTCATGTATGAAGCCTATCGGCGCGGTTTGGTATACGGCGATATCGGCATCGCCTCGGCGATCATTTCCGTGCTTCTCATCGTCGTGATCGTCGTTGTCGTCGTCGAATTCATCGTATTGCGCCCGCGGCATTAGGCGCCAGCAGTGAGGACTGGAATGCGATTGACAAACCCCATCCCCCGGCCACTAGCGGGCCCTTCGGCATGAAAGTGGACGTCCCGACACGGGCAAGGCTGCGCAAAGCGCGCCGCTATATCTTGCTCTATGCGCTTTTGATTGGCTTGGCGATTGCGGTCATTCTGCCGATTTCCTGGATCATCGCCTCGTCCTTCACCACGCGTGAAACCGTCTGGAAGAACGCCCTGCCCTTCAGCTGGCGCGCCTTCTTCCCCGAAGAATTCACGCTGGACGGCTACCGCGCCATCTTCGAAAAAGACTTCGGCACGGCGCTGCTGAACACCTTCGTTCTCGGCGCCGTCACCGTCATTGTAGGCATCGCGGTCGGGGCGATGTCCGGATTCGCCTTCGCCCGCCTCAAGTTCCGCTGGAAGAATTTCTTGTTCGCGCTGGTCGTATTCAGCTTCATGATCCCGGGCGATTTGACGATTATCCCCTCTTTCGTCCTGGTGCGGGACATGGGCTGGCTCAATACGTGGCAAGGGCTCATCGTGCCCGGCCTGGCGAATGGCATCGTCATCTTTCTGTTCCGCCAATTCTTCGCCGAGATTCCACAGGATCTCATCGACGCTCCGCGCGTCGACGGCGCCACCTGGCTGCAAGTCTTCCTTCGCATTATCCTGCCCGTCTCCAAACCAGCCTTGATCAGCGCCGGTGTGATTCTGTTCCTGGGTCAGTGGAACAACTTCTTCTGGCCGCTTTTGGTCGCGCCGGTTCCTGAGCTCCGCGTGGTGCAGGTCGCGGTGTCAATCATCGGTATTGAGCAGAATGTGAATCTTTGGGAGCAGATGTTCGCCAGCTCAACGCTCGCGATGCTGGTCCCGGTGCTGCTGATTCTGCCCTTCCAGCGCTATTATGTCGGCGGCATCCTCGGCTCCGGCTTGAAAGGCTGAGGCGCGCCATGCAAATACAAGCCGCCATTCTCACCGCGCCCAATACGCCTTTCCGCATCGAATCGGTCGCTCTCGATCCGCCGAAAGCGGGCGAGGTAAGGGTCAAGCTCGCGGCCAGCGGTATCTGCCGCAGCGATTGGCGCGTCGCCATCGGCAAGGCGCCCAAGCCGATGCCCATCGTCACCGGGCACGAGGGCGCGGGCATTGTCGAAGCGGTGGGCGCCGGCGTCACAAGCGTCCAAGCCGGCGATCACGTCACGCTCACCTGGGCGCCGATTTGCGGCGACTGCTTCTACTGCCAGCGCGGCAAAGCCAACCTCTGCGCCGCCTATCGACCGGCGATCGCGTCGGGCCTGCTCGACGATGGCAGAGCGCGCATCCATTGGCGGGGCGAGCCTGTCTACATTCTGGCCGGCTTGGGCAGCTTCGCCGAGTACGTCGTCGTGCGGGAGGCGAGCTGCGTTCGCATCCGCCGCGATGTTTCGCTCGATGTCGCCGCCCTGGTCGGCTGTGCGGTCGCTACTGGCGTCGGCGCTGCCATGTATACGGCCGGCGTCAGCGCGGGCGAGAGCGTCGCCGTCTTCGGCGCCGGCGGCATCGGCTTGAATATCATTCACGGCGCGCAGCTCTGCGGCGCCCATCCCATCATCGCCGTCGACGCCAGCGAAGCCAAGACCGCGCTGGCGAGCCAATTCGGTGCGACGCATGCCCTGCCATCAACTGCAACCACAGTGGACCAAATTCAGGCGCTCACCGGCGGCCGCGGCGTCGATCGCGCCTTTGAAGCGGTCGGCATGCCAGAGCTGCAAGAAAGCGCCTTCGCGGCCACGCGCCCCGGCGGGACGCTGACGCTGGTCGGCACCGCTCCAGATAGCAGCATGACCAATCTGCCCGGCGCCGTCATCACACGCACAGAGAAGATCGTTCGCGGCTGCTCTTATGGCTCGGTGAATCCGCAGCGCGATATTCCGCTGCTGCTGGATCTGTATTGCGCCGGCAAGCTCAAGCTGGAAGCGCTCATCACGCGCCGCTATCGCCTGGACCAGATAAACGAAGCCTATGCCGATTTGTTGAGCGGCGAACTGGCACGCGGTATCATTGTATTCTGATCGTCCCTGAAGACGGTGTAGGGGCGATTCTCGGGTCGCCCACGCCAGCAAGAATTGTAGGGGCGAGGCGGTGACTCGCCCATCAACCAACGGAAAGGCGCAACCCCATGCAAATGCAAGCGGCTGTCCTCAATGAATTCAACATTCCCTTCAGTATCGAAACGGTCGATCTGGCGCCGCCAGAAGCGGGTGAAGTCCTAGTCAAGGTGGCGGCGGCCGGCATCTGCCACAGCGACTGGCACGTGGTCGAGGGGCATTCATATTTCCCGCTGCCGATCATCTGCGGCCATGAAGGCTCAGGCGTGGTGGAACGAGTCGGCGACGGCGTCACGGGGCTCAAGCCGGGCGACCACGTCACCCTCAGCTTCCGCGCCCATTGCGGCGACTGTTTCTACTGCCAACGCGACAAGGGCAACCTCTGCGAAACCTTTTCGCCTGTTTTGCGGTCGGGCTTGATGCAGGATGGCGCCAGCCGCATCACCCGCGACGGCGAGCCAGTTCACATCATGACCGGCTTGGGCTGTTTCGCCGAATATGTGGTCATCGACCAGTCCGCGGCCGTGCCGATCCGTCAGGATGTGCCGCTGGAAGTGGCGGCGCTGGTGGGCTGCGCGGTCTCCACCGGCGTTGGCGCTGCGATGTATACCGCCGACGTGCGCCCGGGCGAGAGCGTCGCCGTCTATGGCGCCGGTGGCGTGGGCTTGAACATCATCATGGGCGCGGTCATGTGCGGCGCCGACCCGGTCATCGCGGTCGATACCAACAGCAGCAAAATGGAAATCGCGCGCGAATTCGGCGCCACTCACACGCTCTATTCCGACGAAGAAAGCGTCGGCGAGATTCAGGCGCTCACAGGCGGGCGCGGCGCTGATCATGTATTTGAATCGGTGGGCTTGTCCTTCTTGCAGGAGCGCGGCTTGGAGGCGACGAGACCGGGCGGTACGCTGACCCTGGTCGGCTTGACACCGGTCGGCAGCGACACCAACCTGCCCGGCGCGATCATCACCCGCACGGAAAAAGTCATCCGCGGCAGCTTCTACGGCTCGGTCAACACCAAGCGCGACTTCCCGATGTTCATCGAGCTCTATCGCGCGGGCAAGCTCAAGTTGGACGAGCTGGTGACGCGCCGCTACCGTCTGGACGAGATCAACGAGGCTTACGCCAACATGCTCACAGGCGAGGTCGCGCGCGGCATCATCGTGTTTTAGGACCACAACAACCCCATCCCCCTGCCCCTTCCCCAGCGAGCTAGGGAAGGGGGGCGCATAGTTGGGATATGTGGCAATAATTGTAGACACACTCGCGCTAATGCCGTCGACCAAGCAAAATACCTTGTAACCCTCGATGTCGTAGCTCCCCCTCCCTGAAGCTTCGGGGAGGGGGTCGCGCCGCGTAGACACTGGCGGTCGGGGGTGGGGTTGGCTGCCCGCAAGGTAAACAGGGGCGAGCAATGGATCGCCCGCTATTACAAATCGACCAATCGTAGGGTCGTCTTTATGCAAAATGTTGTAGGGGCGAGGCGGTGACTCGCCCATTAACCAAAGGACAAACAACATGCAAATGCAAGCGGCAATCCTCACGGAAGCCCAGACCCCGTTCAAGATTGAAACGGTGGAAATCGCAGCGCCCAAAGCGGGCGAAGTGCTGGTGAAAATGGCAGCCACCGGCATCTGCCACAGCGATTGGCACGTGGTGGCCGGCAAGGGGGACTTCCCCGCGCCCATGATCCTGGGGCACGAAGGCGCCGGCATCGTCGAGGCGGTCGGCGCCGGCGTCACGCGCGCCCAGCCGGGCGATCATGTCACCCTCAGCTTCCGCGCCAGCTGCGGCGAATGCTTTTACTGTCAGAACGACCAAGCCTCCATCTGCGAAAACGACTTTGACCATGTCGTCGCCGGTGTGCTGGGCGATGGCAGCAGCCGCATCTCCTGGAAGGGCGAGCCGGTTTACATCCTCGCCGGGCTCGGCACCTTCGCCGAATATATCGTCTGCCGCGAAGTCAGCGTCGTACCCGTGCGCAAAGATGTGCCGCTGGAAGTGGCGGCGCTGGTGGGCTGCGCGGTCTCAACCGGCGTTGGCGCGGCCATGTTCACCGCCGAAGTGCGCGCCGGGCAGAGTGTCGCCGTCTTTGGCGCCGGCGGCGTCGGACTCAACATCATCCAGGGCGCCGCTCTCTGTGGCGCGGACCCCATCATCGCCGTCGACACCAACAGCAACAAAATGGAAATCGCCCGCGAATTTGGCGCGACCCACTGCCTGATGTCGGACGAAACGGTGGTCGGCGAGATTCAGAAGCTGACCGAAAGCCGCGGCGCCGATCTTACCTTTGAATCGGTGGGCATCCCGGCTTTGCAAGAGACGGCGATTGAAGCCGTGCGCCCCGGCGGCATCTGCACCTTGGTGGGCTTGACGCCGGGAGACAGCGAGACCAGGTTTGCAGGCCAGGTTATCACCATGACCGAGCGCAAGATCCGCGGCAGTCTCTACGGCTCGATCAATCCGGCGCGCGATTTTCACCTCTTCCTGGACCTCTACATGGCGGGCAAGCTGAAGCTGGAGGAGCTGGTGACGAATCGCTATCGGCTGGATCAGATCAACGAGGCTTACGCGAGCATGCTGACTGGCGACGTCGCGCGCGGCGTGATTGTGTTTTGATTCGCGTTTGCGCTGGCGTTTCCGTGGCCTACGCGCTGCCAAGCCCGTCAATGATCGCCAAATCGCTGTCCGCCTGGCTGCGCCATTCAGCTATCGCTCTGTTCATTACCTTGGAGGCGCCACTACTATGTTCGTTATATTGCATGCAGGCAGCCAAATATAATCTCGCTTGCAGATGGAATATCTGCTCGAGAATAAGACCGCATGGTTCGTCATAGAACTCTCCCCAGGTGGTTTCCAGCCACTCGCTTAGCGACATGACCCAGGCCTGCAGCGACTCATAAGAGTCAGCATCTAATAGAGCGCGTGACTTCTCCTGGTATTTGTCGATGGTCGCATAGAAAGCTACCGTCCGCGCTTCGCTGCACAGTGGCAGATCTCGCACGATTCGGTTCAGTTGCAGTTTAAGATTGGGACTAATATCCTGTTCCATGGCGGCCATATCGAATTCCATCAGCGGCAATAAGTATTCCATTGTCGCGTCCGCCCGAATTGTGCCTTGAATGTGGGTTACTCGCTGAAGGACGGCCCACATTGCGGTCGCCCGCAGCGCCCTGGTGAAGAAAGACGTGCCGTCGCACATGTTGGCGTAGACCGGTCCCCATTTCTTTTCAGTCCAGCCGTTGTATCCAGCGAACCAGTCCGCCAGCTGCTCGTCGTCTTTGACCGACGAGAGCTTCGCAATCTGCCGCTGAAAACCGTCCAAGGATCTGTATAGCATCGCCGCCTGTTCACGAGTACAAGGCTTTGGATCGGCAATTGGCGAGTTTATGTACAGCCTCCGCTGGACACTTATGTTGCCCGGTGGCGACTCTGAAGAGCGGCTGGCTGCTGATTTCAGCAAATGTATCAGCTGGCGCAACTCGTCAACGATGCGTCTTATGACGGTCATCTAGCTGATCTCCACACTCCTGCCCACTTGGGAGCTACCATGGATTCGCTCCTACTTCCGATTCCCATAAGCCTGCCCCACCGCGCTGGCCTACATGCTGACCACGCCCCGCCTGTATCCAGATAGTCAATTCGGCGGAGACCTGCTGGCACGGACCTATTCGTCTTGCAATGCTCTGATGGCTGACATTTCAGTCTCCACCAGATCCAAGACGGCCTCCACCATGACGTCAACTACACCTACGTAGGCATCGGCAAAGCGCGTCTGCCTTATCAGGGCGATGGAATAAGTCATTGTCTTGTACGTGTTGATCACAATCTCTAAAACGCCGCAGGGTTGATCTAAGAAGGGCGACCAAGCCTCAAGTCGCCAGGCTTCAAACTGCCCTACCCATTCTTTGAGCGACTCGCTGTCCTTGATCTCCGCTGCTTTACGCGTTTCATAGACGTATGCATCCAAGGTCTCATAGTATGCGATTGCCTGCTTGATCGTGCATAATTCAAGTTCCATATACGCGCGGTTCAACTGCCACTCGACATCAGGTAGTTCACCAGCAGCTATCGCCGCCGGATCCTCGCCCGCGATAGCACGTGCGCGGATTAATGAGGCATGCTCTTGGAAGGCCGCCTCGCCTTCCGTTAGGTACAGGAGTACAAGGTATTTGACATCGCGGTCCAACTCCAGCCACCTGATTACCACACCATAACAAGGTATTCTGTCAGGATCAGACTGATCCCCGGATTCTTGCCAATCTTCATATCTGGAAATCCAATCAAGAAGGGATTGTTCATCTTCTATTTCCACCACACTATCGATAACCGGCTCGATTCCATCAAACGAGGCGTAGAATTCAAGCGCCTCTTGTCTTGTGCATAATCCGCTTTCCTCATCCAGGTCATTGATCAACAAGAACCGAGCAATTTCTTCATCCTGAGCGGATATGAAGGGGCCGCAAGCCATTGCCGCCAGCGAGACAAGCCAAATCCAGATCCGCAAGAGAAACATGCTGTTCTCCTTATTCCCTATCCTTCCATAGCTAGAGCATGTTGTTGGTCTCAATCTACCTCCGGTTCCCGTATGCCTGGCCGACCGCGCTGGCAAACCGGCGAGGCCATTTGCTCATTCTTTCAGGTAATCTTCCAAAATGACCATCTCTTCATTGATCCACCCGTTTATGAGCTGCATCGTATCATCATATACGCCGAGCGTTACTCCGCCAGCGGGCGTCAGTTGGGCGAGCGCGGCGCCATAAGCGAACGATTCTAAAAACGCGATGATAGTCGACAGTAACCCGCAGTGTTCTTTCTCCAGCGACGCCCAATTTTCGTCCGACCACTCATAGAATGGGGATGCCCACGCTTTTAAACCCTCCTCGCCAGTGATCTTCGCTATCCCGCTGCTCGCCTCTAGGAATCCGGCCATCGTTGCGTTGAAGGCCATCGCCTGCTCAATAGCGCATAACGGCGTCAGCATGGCCTCGCGGTTGATTGCCAAGTTATATTCCGACGCCCTTTCGTCGACACTCAATGTATCGCGGTCCGTAATCGACATTTCGAGCGCGCGAGTATAAACGGACTCCTCGGGCGACTTCGCTTCTTCGCCTGCAAAATGATGTAGCACCAGGTATCGGGCGTCTCGTTCCAGCGTCATCGCCAGGCTGGCCGCGCCGAAACAATCCTAATCGGCCGACTCGTACCAGCTTGCGAACCGCACATGCCAACGGAGAAGTGGGGTTCCGCGGGTTATGTTGGCAATTTCAGCGATAAGCGCCGGGTATTTTTCAAGCGAATCGTAGAATGCCAGCGCCTGTTCCGCGGTACACAGATAGTCAATCTCGAAAGGTGAATTGATGTACAAGGCTTCGATTTCAATTTCGTCCTGAGCAAGCGCAATAGCCCCAGTTACAATTGCCAGAACTAAGACAATCCACGCCTGTATGCTTCGCATAACCCTCGACCTCCACTCTGAATACGTTGCCGAAAGTTCTGGGAATGTGGCGTTTCACATCCGATTCCCGTAGGCCTGACCTACCGCGCTAGCCTGCGAGCTGACCACGCGGATCAGCTCCTCATCGTGATCGCGCGCGAACTGGCGCAGCTCGGCCATATCCCGCACGCCCACATCCGCCAGCGCCCGCGCCGCGTAATGCTTGAATGTGTTGATATAAAAGACCATCGAGTTAGCCTTCTCCTCGAAAAAGCGATAACCGGCTTTGCCCTCGACATTGCGCGTCCGGCCGCCGGGGCGCAGCCGCTGCCGCGCCAAAGCCGGGTTGGCGCTCTCGATGATCATGGTCGGCGCCGAGGCGCTGCCGTGATAGGGCATGCAGACTTTGCCGCTCTTGTGCTCGAAATAGATATCGCCCTGCTCGATGACGCAGCGCGCCAGCTGCTGATTATATGAAATCAGGTCGATGCCCATCAGCAGCAGATGCCCCATCGATGTGCCGATGCCGCCCTCGACCGCGATCGTCACATCGTTGAAACGCTCGTCCGTGGTGATGCTGTAGACTTCCTCCAGCGTGGTCACCGCCATGCCGTTGGTGGCTGAGGTGCATTGACGGCCGCCGCCATGCCCAAAGAACAGACCGTCAACGCGGACATCGGGCGCGATCAACTGCAGGCACTGCGCCTTGTCGCTGACCTGCCCGACAAAGAGCTCGATGTCGTCGCCGAATTCGGCGCGGATCGCCGCTGCGATTTCGATCACGCGCGGGTCGGAATTGATCGTATAAATGCGGAAGAGCCGCACACCGGCCTGCTCGTAAAGATAGCGGGCGGACCTCACTTCGTCGGCCACGTCGCTGCAGCCGATGGCGGCGCCGATATTAAGGGCGGCGCGCTGAAAATCCGCGTCGCTCCTCAACACGCGCTTTAGCACCGCTTTGGCCGCGTTAATCACGGCCGCCTGCCGATCGATATAGCCGGCGAAGATGCTGTTGCGATGGGTGAAAATGGCATGATGCCCGATCGCCGCCGTGGCCAGCACATCGCGCCAGCCCGAAATGGCCGGCATGGAGCCGAAACCGAGCACGCTGCGCGGATACTTGCCGATGCGATTGAACAAGCCGCATTCGGCGC
>WTGC01000011.1 GCA_011523705.1 Chloroflexota bacterium
ATCAGTGGTGGATGTGGCTCTTCCCGGGCTTGGCGATCGCCAGCCTGGTGATGGCATTCAACTTCATCGGCGATGGCTTGCGCGATATCCTCGACCCGCGCCTGCGGGGGGAATGAAGGCGCGGTCTGCTACACAAGGGCTACACATCCGTCCAATCAAAGACGACGCCGACGTATTCCTCCTTGGCGTTTTTGAGTCCTTCGTAGGCGCGTGGCGCCTGGTCCGGCGAAAGTGTATGTGTATGCAAGGGTCCCACTTTGAGCGCGCCGGTAGCGATTAGACCCATCGCGATTTCCGAATTGCGCTCCATTGAATGCTTGACATATGGGTCGCGCGCCACCGGATAACGCCACTCATGCGCCCCTTTGAAGGTGATGTTGCCGTGGCCATGCAGGTGAATGAAGTCGAGTATGCTGCTGGTCAAATCCGTCTCATAGACGCCGCGCGGCGTGCCCAGCAGGATCACTTCGCCGTAGGGCCCGACAGTCGGCAGCGCCGGGGGCAGCGCCGCCGGCACGCCCGTCGCCTCTATCAGCGTGGACAGGAACTCGCCATCGGTAATCGCGTCGATGGCATCCTTGACCGTAGCCGGGTTGATTGGCAGCGCGTACGGAATCCCACAGTCGCGCGCTCGCTGGATGCGCCCGTCGTTCAAGTCCAGGCCGATCACGCGCCCGCCCTGCAAACCAGCCAGCTGGGCGGCGAAATTGCCGACCGTGCCCAACCCGAGCACGCCAACCCAATCCCCCAGCTCAATATTCGAAATCCGCAGCGAAGTCATCGCGATAATGGCCATCCGCGTGAAGGGCGCCCACTCTAGCGGCAGCCCCTCCGGCACTTTCAGGCAAATCGCCATCGGGCGCAACCTATCTACTAGGCTGTACTGCTTGTGGCCGCCCCAGTAATGCACCATATCGCCCGGCGCAACATCGGCGATCTCAGCGCCCACTTCGAGGACTTCGCCGACGGCGGCGTATCCGGGCGTCCCGGGAAAGGGGAACCAGCGTTGGCTGCCCGACAAGCAGGCGAGCTCGGTGGCGGCGCTGATAACCGAATATTGCGTCTTGACGAGCACATCACGCGCGCGCAACTGGCCGATATCATCGTCGATTCGCTGAGTTTCGACGCGGTCAGGCGCCGTGAAGAGAACGCTTAAGTTTTCCATGTCTGTGAGATTTCCTCTTGGTTCTGGCGCACTGTAGACGGGCGCGCGACAACGTCGCCTACGCATAATTCCTTTCGTCCCGTCATGTTTAGCTCCCCTTCCCGGCGGTCAGTGTCTACGCGACCTAGCTCGCTGGGGCAAGGGGCCGGGTCACGTAGACATAGACCTGCGGGGATGGGGTTGGCCGCCCGCCTACTTGCTGCCCGACGAGATGACGACGCCCTGAATATAATAGCGCTGCAAGAGGATGAAGACCAAGATGCTGGGCAGGGTCATCACCATGGAGGCCGCCATCAGCAGATGCTCGGTCGCTTGCCCGCCCGCGGAGACGACCCGCTGGAAATTCGCCAGTCCCAGCGATAGCGTGTACTTCTCCGGCGTATTCAAATAAATCAGCGGGCCGAAAAAGTCATTCCAGCTCTCCAGGAAACCGATGACGATCATGGTGATGACCACCGGTTTCGACAGCGGCAAGATAATGCGTATGAAAATCCAGAGCGTATTCGCCCCGTCTATTTTGGCCGCTTCATCCAGATCTTTAGGGATCGTCAAGAAGAATTGCCGGAAGAGAAATATAGCGAAGGCGCCGCCGCCGAACCAATTCGGGATGATCAGCGGATTATAAGTATCCAGCCAGCCGAAGGCTTTGAAGAGCAAGAATGTCGGAATGATCGTGACCTGGTAGGGCAGCATCAGCGTGCTCAGCAGCAGAAGGAAAAGGAAATTGCGGAAGGGAAAACGGAAACGCGCGAAACCGTAAGCGACCAAAGCGGCCGACAGAATCCGACCCGAAACCGAAAATACCGTCACGAATACGGTGTTGACAAAGAAACGCGCCAGCGGCGCCACATGCCAGATCTCGACATAATTTTCAAAACGCCAGGTCTTGGGAATCAGCTGCGGCGGCCAAAGAAACAACTCGTTGACCGGCTTCAGCGACGAAGAAACCGCCCACAAGAACGGCAGGGCGAATATGATCGTCAAGCCATAAGCGACGGCATAGAGCAAGACGTAGCGGATGATGCGCTTCACCCGCCAGGCGGGGAATAGTTCGCTGATCAAAGCTCAAGTCCTAAGGCAAGGCGGGCGACTCACAGAGTCGCCCCTACAAGCGCTTGCATTTAGTTGTCCTCCCCTTCGTAATACACCCAGCGGCGGGACGTCCACAATTGGAAGCCGGTGATCGCCAACACGATGACAAAGAAGACCCAAGCCAGCGCCGAGGCATAACCCATCTCCCAGAAGTCAAAGGCGCTGTTATATAAATGCAAGACGTAAAACAAGGTCGAGTTGAGGGGACCGCCGGGCGAAAACTGCTGCTGCCGACCGCTGCTCGCGACATAAGCCAGCGTGAACATCTGCAGCGCGCCGATGACGCCGAGCACGGTGTTGAAGAGGATGACTGGCGATATGCTCGGCACGGTGATATAGCGGAACTTGCCCACGCCGCCCGCGCCATCGATATCGGCCGATTCATACAATTCCTTGGGAATGCCCTGCAGCGCCGCCAGGAAGATCAGCATCGTGTTGCCGCCGAGCGCGCCCCACAAGCTGATGATGATCAGCGCCGGCTTTGATGAACCAGGATGCCCCAGCCAAAGCGGACCATTGCCCAAGCCCAGCGCCGAAATGATGCTGTTCATCAGCCCGATTTGCGGCTGGAAGATCCACAGCCACAGGAAAGCGGCCGCCACCACCGGCGTCACCGAGGGCAGGAAATACAGCGTCCGTAACGCGACCCGCCCGGCGATTTGCTGATTGAGCAGCATCGCCAAAGCCAGCGAACCGGCGATGGCGATCGGCACAAAGATGATGGTGTAATAGAGCGTGTTCTCGATCGACTTCCAGAAAAGCCGATCGCCGAACATGTATTCATAATTGTTCAGCCCGGCCCAGCGCGGCGGCGTGACGATGTTGTAATCCGTCAAGCTCAAATACGCCGACGCGATCATCGGCCCCACCGTGAAGACCAGGAATCCGATGATCCAGGGGGAGATGTAGATGAAACCTTGCAAGGCTTCCCTTTGACTCAAGGTCAAAGGCGTGCTCAAGCCAAGGCGCTGCTTGATTGGGGCGATCATTCAGTTTCTCGCGCTGATACCAGTTGTATGTCTTGTCGGCTACCGGGCGCTTGACTCGCAGTTCGCCCCCCATCCCCCGGCCCCTTCCCGAAGGTCTATGTCTATGTGACCCCACAAGGAGGGAAGGGGAGCCAATGATTTTGAAATGTGACACGTAAGCCCCTCCCTCTTTATGGGGGAGGGGTTTGGGGTGGGGGTTCGCAGTTGCGCTATCCCAGCGCCGGTTTATCCAAAATCGCCTGCGCGCCGGAATTGAGATCTTCAATGATGTCATCGACGGTCGCCAAGCCCAGCCACAGCGCTTGAATTTGGTCGCCGATGAACTTGAAGTGCTCGGTCTCGCGGAAGTTCGCCGGCAGCACCAGCGGCAAGGCATCGGCCATGACGCCGGAGAAGACGCGCAAGGTATCGCTCTCCTGCACGACATCATCCGCCATCACCGCCGGGCGGCTCGCGGTCACGTTATGCAGCTTGGTCACGCGCAGTTGGGCGTCGAAGCCGGTGTTGTAATCCACCCACTTGAAGGACTCCTCCGGATGCTCGGTGAAGGAAGTTACGCAGAGCGGATCAAACTCGAACATGCTGCCGCGCTGCCCCGAAGGTCCAATCGGCATCGGCGCGACGCCAACAACGCTCGGATCTTCGACGAACTGCGCGACGCCGCTGCCCCAGAAGCCCGACTGGAACATCGCCAACTGGTTGGCGGCGAAGAGCTGGTAGGGTCCTTGCAGCGCGGTGCCCGGCGCCGGCGCGACCTTGTGCGTGTTATAGAGATCACTCTGGAACTTCAGCGCCGCGATCGCTTCGTCCGAATTCAGCAGCGACTCGGTGCCATCGGCGTTGAGGGTGTCGCCGCCAAAAGCGCGGATGAAAACAATCGAGGTGAAGTAGGAGCCTTCGGGATCGACAAAGCCCCAGATGCGCCGGTCGGGGTCGGTGACCTCAATGGCGGCGGCGAGGAAGTCATCCATCGTCCAGGTCTCGTCCGGGTAATCGACGCCGGCGTCGTCAAAGATGGTCTTGTTGAAGAACAAGCCGACGCGCCCCGGATGCGCCAGAATTGGAATGCCGTACAATTGTCCATTCAAGCGCGCTGCCGAAGTCGTCGCCGGGTAATGCTCGGTGAGATCGTAGCCCAGGCTTTCAATGACATCGTCTATCGGCTGCAGAACACCGGTCGCCGCCAGCCGGAAGTAACCCTCAATCGACGAAATCCAGATGACATCGCCCATGGTGCCGCCGGCCGCCAGCGTATTGATCTTCTGGAAATATTCCGAACCAGGGAAGTCCTCGATGACGACCTGCGCTTCGCCCGCCATGTCCTCATTGAAGATATCGGCCCAATGCCGCTGGGCGTCGGCTTGGCGTCCGCTGCGCGTATGCGACCGGATGGTGACGCCGTCCTGAGCAAATGCGGGCAAACCCGATGCCAGCAAACCGCCGGCGGCCAATCCGCCCGATGCCTTCAGAAAATCGCGCCTGCTAATGCCTCTATACATGATCAAATCTCCTCAAATTAGAACTCTTTTGCGAAAACTGCATCTATCGCCTGAAATCTCTCGCGTCAGTCCCTCCTCGCGATTGCTCGCCCACGTGAATGAATGCGCCCGTTTCAGAATCAGGCGCGCGCGGCCGATACATATCCGCTCACCGTAAAGCATACCGCGTCATTTCATTTGCGCAAGCAACTCGACCAGTCCGCCCGATTCATAATCGTTAGGGGCGGGTGTCGACAAGATTTACCACCGAGTTCACCGAGTCTTGTTGAGTTCGCCAAGATTTATTGAACACAGAGAACGCAGAAAGCGCAGAGACGAGCGGGCGACAGATAATCATTCAGGCGCGTGTAGGGGCGAGAGACGGTTAGTGTCCACGCGACCCTTGTCTCGCCCTAAAGCACGCACTGTCATAAGCATCTATCCAACGCTCAGACCCGCAGTATGCGCTCCCCTCTCCCCCTGTGGGAGAGGGGCCGGGGGTGCGGGGTCAAAAAAGCGGGCGACCCACCGGCTCGCCCCTACAGCATGTTGGTGTGGCGCGGCGATGGGATTGAAAGCGCAAGTCCGCATCCCAGTCGAAAATCGGCTCATTCTGGGTTATGCTAGCATGCTACAAGTTAGCGTAGAGAAGAGTGGAACGACATGATCGCAAACGATTACGCGGCGCTGGTCCAGCAAGACGAGCGGCAATTGCACCCCATGTATCATCCCTCGCGGACGGAGAAGGCCGTGATGGTGGAGAAGGGCGACGGCGTCTGGCTCTACACAACCGATGGCCGCAAGATCCTCGATTCGATGGCCAGCTTGTGGAATGTGAATATCGGCTACGGCAACCGCGAGTTGGCGCAAGTGGCTTATGAGCAGATGCTGGATATCGCCTACAGTTCCGGCTTCGCTGGCATGACCAATCCGCCATCGGCGCAATTGGCCGACAAGCTGGCCGGCTTCTTCCGCCCGAATATGAACTTCACCAACTTCACATCGGGCGGATCCGAATCCAGCGATACGTCCTTCAAGACCGCGCGCTTTTATTGGTACCAGTTGGGCAAGGTGAAAAAGACCAAGATTATATCGCGCTTGATCGGCTACCACGGGATGACGCTGGCGGCCACCAGCGCCACTGGCATGAGCAAGTTTCACACCATGTTCGGCGGCGTTCTGGATGGCTTCATCCATGTCGAGAATCCGAACCCCTATCGCTATGAGGGCGAGCGGCGAGACGGCGAAACCGTGGCGCAGGCGGCGGCGCGAGAGCTGGAAGAGGCGATCCTGCGCGAGGGACCGGAGACGGTGGCCGCTTTCATCAGCGAGCCGATTCAAGGCGCTGGCGGCGTCATGATTGCCGATGATGGCTACTTTGATCTGGTACAGGCGATCTGCAAGAAATATGAGGTCTTGTTCATCGCCGACGAGGTGATTTGCGGCTTTGGGCGCACCGGCAACTGGTTCGGCTGCGACGCCTTCGGCATCAACCCTGATATCATGCAGTTCGCCAAAGGCGTGACCAGCGGGTATATGCCCCTGGGCGGCATTCAGGTGACCGATGAAATCCGCGATGTGATCAATAGCGCGCCGGAAGATCAGAGCTGGATGCACGGCTATACCTATTCCGGGCACGCGACCGCCTGCGCCGTCGGCATCGCCAATATCGAGATTATCGAGCGCGATGGCTTGCTGGAGAACAGCGAAGTCATGGGCGAGCGGCTGCTGGATGGCTTGGAGGCGCTGGTCGATGAATTCCCCCATATCGACAACGCGCGCGGGCTGGGCTTGATGGCGGGGATTGACGTGGTCAAGAGCAAGGAGAACCGCGAAGGCGACCCGGACACGGCGGAGAAGATCAGTGACGCCGCGCTGGAGCTGGGCTTGCGCGCGCGCCCGATTGGTTCCGCGATTGCTTTTGCGCCGCCGCTCTGCATCAGCGCCGACGAGGTCGATATCATCATCAATACGATGGGCGATGCGATCACGCGGGCGAGTGGCTGACAGCGAGGCCGGCGCCTCCGCCTCGCCGATTCGCTGCGCACAGATTCTCAGTCAATCATTGTGACTGGAAATAATCGAACCGCTGTTAGATAATGGCTCGCGCTGAGTTTCATCGGTTATCGCTCGACGCGGCAAATGGGATTCTCGACGCCAATTGTCCGGGAGCGCGCAACCGGAGACCGGCTTTCGTATTCGCATATCTCCAAGGAGACTGCACATGAAGAAGCTATTCACCATTGTTCTGCTCATCGCCTTCGCGCTGCTGGCCAACATGAGCTTGGTCAGCGCCGACATGCACGGCTGGTGGGCGGACGCGGCCGCGCCTTACGCCGGCACGACCATCCGCGGCGTTTCCGAGAGCACGCCGCCCTCGAATTATGTGGCTGATGTTTTGGCGGCTCAATTCACCGAGCTCACCGGCATCAATGTCGAATTCGAGACCACCTCTTGGGACCAGATGTACTCCAAGGCGATCAACGACATGGAAGCCAACACCGGCATCTATGACTTCGTCTACATCGAGCAGGACATCATCTACTCCTACCTGGCGCAGGATTACCTTGTCAACCTGACGCAGTTCGCGGCGGACAACCCGGACCTGGCTTATGAAGGCTATGATGAGAGCGCCTTCACCAGCTTCGCCGACTACTTCAAGAACGCCGATGGCGATCTCTTCGGCGTGCCGATGGAAGCCTTCGTCAAGGTTTACCTCTATCGCAAGGATCTCTTCGAGGATGCCGATATCATGGCGGCTTTCGAGGAAGAATATGGCTATCCGCTGGCGCCGGCCGAGAGCTTCGATCAATACGCCGACAACGCCGCCTTCTTCACCGCTTATGGCGAAAGCATGGATATGGATCTCTGGGGCACGACGGTTCAAGGTTCGACCGGGCACCCGGCTTCGACCTACGAATTCCTCGAGACGATTGGTCCCTCCTTCGGCTTGTACAACTGGGGCATCAACCTGGATGCCGGCTCGGCACAGAGCGCAAACGGCGGCGCGCTGGATGGCGATACCGCTGTAGAGGCGCTGACCTTCTGGCTGAGCATGCTGCCCTTCGCCCCGCCTGAGGCCACCTCAAGCACCTGGGACGAAGTTGCGTCCAGTTTCGCCGCTGGCCGTGCCGCGCAGGGTTGGGTCTATGGCGAGAATGCTGCCTGGATCGCCACCGATGAGAGCCGCTCGGCTGTCACTGGCAATGTTGGCGTCCGCCTGCCGGTCACGGCGGAAGGCGTCATTGATGCGGCGGCGATGGGCGATGGCTACATCGGCTACTACGACGGCGGCGCCTTTGGCGTTCCCCATTCGTCGCGCAATAAGGAAGCCACCCTGCTTTGGCTGCAGTTCATCGGTCAGGAGTCGGTGCAGGCGGAATGGGCCGCCGCTGGCGCGCGCATCACCCACACCGCCACCTTCGACGATCCCTTGATCGCCGAGCAGGATACCAAGGTCGATGGTTACTACACGCTGCTGGAAGAGCAGGGTCCGCTCTTTGCTGGCGCGCCGCCCTTCCCCTTCCACGCGCAGGTGCGTGAAGTTATCGATCCCTTCATCCAGCGCGCGATTCTGGGCGAGTTGAGCGCGGCCGAGGCGCTTTCGCAAGCTGCTGTGGCAGTCGATGAAGAGCTTGAACGTTTGGGTTACGGCATGTAGCCCCCAAGCCCGTACAATCGAACAGGGTGGCAGTTCTGTCACCCTGTTTTCTCTACTAGAGACAACCAAGATGCGAAATAACTCGCGAATCGGTTGGCTATTGCTTAGCCCAACGCTGCTCATCCTGATTGTTTTTGGCTTCCTGCCGTTCTTATACGTCTTGTTTGTAGGCTTTAATGAGTGGAATATTTTTGCAGCGGAAGAGGGCTTGCGGTTTTCCGGACTCGATAATTATCGGCGTTTGGTATTTGACGACGATTTCACCACCTCGGTCCAGTTGACCTTAAAGTTCGCCACCTTCGCCATCGCCAGCGAAGTCGTACTTGGCTTCCTGCTGGCGCAGATGCTGACGCGCAAATTCCCCGGCAAATCACTCTTCCGCATCATCCACACTTTTCCGCTCATGGTGGCGCCAATCGCCGTGGGCGCCATCTGGCGTCTGCTGGTGATCCCAGGATTCGGTCCGGTGCCTTTCTTCCTCGATCGCTGGTTTGACATCAAATATCAAATCGGCTCCTTTCCCGAGCAGGCGCTGCTGACCTCGATAATCATGGATGTCTGGCATTGGACGCCCTTTGTTACGCTGACGATGCTGGCTGGCTTATCTGCGATTCCGCGCGAGCCGGTGGAGCAGGCCAAGGTGGATGGCGCCAACCGCCTGCAGGTCTTCTGGTATGTGACCTTGCCCTTCCTGCGGCCCGTGCTGCTGACGACCGTCTTCATCCGCATCATGGATGCCATCCGCACGGTCGATGAAGTCTGGATGCTGGCCGGTGGCGGACCGGGCACGCGTTTCACCGGGATCTATATCTGGCGGGTCGTCTTCCCGCGCACCGATTACGGTTACGGCTCGTCGATATCGCTCATCACCTTGTATTTGACAGTTGTGCTGTGCTGGCTGCTCTTCATCGCGATCTCCGGTCGGCGCAAAGGAGAGGTCGAGTGAGGCTCCTGGGCAGAGCGGGCGAATCAGCCCACATCAGCCGTGCGTACGGGCGAGCCGGCGGCTCGCCCCTACAGGTGGGTGAGGCGGGGCGGCGCAAGGGAGAGGTCGAATAATGCGGCAGCGCGTCTGGCGATTCCTGCTGACCTACGGCTTCTGGGTCTTCATGACGGCACTGACGCTGATTCCGATCTGGTGGATGTTCGTTGTTTCGATGCGCAGCCGCGTGGAACTCTTCAGCCGGCCGAACCTGGCCATCAGCAGGTTCTTCGTCGAGAACTACACTAATGTGCTGACCGATAGCACCTTTCAGCGTTATATGACAAACTCGATCGTCGTCTCGACCTGCAACGCCGCCCTGGTGATGGCGCTGGCGCTGCTGGCGACCTACGCGCTTTCACGCTACAAGCTGGCCGGCCGGGACAATATCTTCTTCTGGCTGATCACCAATCGCATGGCGCCGCCGGCCGCCTTCCTGCTGCCGCTCTTCATCATGTTCACGCGCAGTTTTCGCATTGGGGACTGGACGCTTTTCGATACACAACTCGGCTTGATTCTGCTCTACTGTGTCTTCAACCTGCCCTTTGCCATCTGGCTCTTGAAGGGCGTGGTGGACGGCATTCCAATCGAACTGGACGACGCGGCGATGATCGATGGCGCTGGTCTGGCCGGTGTACTGCGACATGTGGTGATCCCCCTGGCGGCGCCGGGGCTGGCGGTGACGGGCATTTTGAGCTGGGTCTTCGCCTGGAATGAATACCTGTTCGCCGCCAACTTGACGAGCGTCGAAGCGCGCACAATCACGACCGGGCTCGCCGAGTTCGTGACCGTGACCGGTACAAACTGGGGCGAGTTGGCGGCGATGTCCATGATCACCCTGATACCATCAGCGATCATCGTCATCGTCGCCCAGCGCTATATCGTCATGGGCTTGACCTTCGGCGCGGTGAAGGAGTAGGGCGATGGAAGATCAGAATCTAACCCCCACCCCCCGGCCCCCTGCCTCCATACAGAGGGAGGGGGAGTTACGCTCGCAGGCCCGCGACGGCTTTCTGCCCTTTCACACCAACGCCTTCGACCGCGTCTTCATCGGCGCTGTAATCTTGATCGGCATCCATCTCTTGTGGCTGCGCTTCATGGAGCCGGCGCTGCCGATTGAAGTGGCGACGGTGATC
>WTGC01000222.1 GCA_011523705.1 Chloroflexota bacterium
TGGATGTGATCGCCGCCGTCGTGCTGGGCGGGACGAGCATCTTCGGCGGCACCGGCTCGATACCGGGCACCATCATCGGCGTGGTGCTGATTCAGCTATTGAAGAACGGGCTGGTTTTGACCGGGGTCACCAGCGATGCGACCATCGTCGTCATCGGCAGCGTGCTCATATTTGCTATACTGGTGAACAACTTCATCCAGAGCAAAAGGGATGAAAGTTGACTGAGTGAATAGCAACCTCCTGTAAGTCTCCCTCCTCTCCAGTGCTTTGGGTCACGTAGACATAGACCTTCGGGAGGGGCCGGGGATGAGGTTGAAATCCAAAGCGAAAGGAGAACCATTGACACGATTATCCAGCAGGTATCGCAATCTCGTTTACCCATTTAGCTGTATGGAGTCAATATCATGAAAAAGACACTCGCAATTAGCCTGATTCTGGCGCTCTTCCTGGCGCTGGTCAGCATGCCGCTCAGCGCGCAGGATCGCTGGGATGGCTCCGATGAACTCGACGTCAATCCGCTCGAATGTATGGGCGCGGAGATGATGGACGACGACATGGAAGAAGACATGGACATGCCGGAATACGACGGCGGCATGGTGGCCATGGGCGATAGCATGGCCGGCATGGACATCGTCGTCGTGGACGTGCCCAAGCTGATCGGCATCGGCTACTTCGGCGCCACCACCCTGGGGCAGCAGCTGGCCGCGGAAGAGCTGGGCAACGTCTCCGTCTCCACCGACGGACCCACCGACGCCAATATCGACGACCAGATTCAGGTCATCGACAGCTACATCACCCAAGGCGTCGACGGCATCCTTTTCGCCGCCAACGATCCGGTCGCCATCGCGCCGGTATTGCGCAAGGCGCTGGAAGCCGGCATCTATGTGGTTGGCTACGATGCCAATTCCGAGCCGGACGCGCGTCAGTGGTTTGTTAACCAAGCCGAGTTTAACGGCATCGGCAAGGCGCTGATCGACAGCCTGGTCGACCAAAAGGGCGAGGACGCCTCCTTCGGCATCGTCACCTCGACTTTCACCACGCCGAATCAGGCGCGTTGGGTCTCCGAGATGTGGGCATACGCCACCGAATGCTTCCCCGATCTGGATTGGCTGGAAACCCTGGAAGCGCAAGAAGACGCCGGTTTGAGCTTCCAGCAGGCGCAGACCCTGATCAACAAGTACGGCGAAGACCTGGATGGCATCATCGGCTTGACTTCGGTGGCCACGCCGGCCAGCGCCGACGCCGTCAACCAGGCTGATGTCTGTGAGGATGTCGCCGTCGTTGGCTTGGCGCTGCCCAACGCGATGAAACCCTACGTCAGCACCGGCTGCGTTCGCGACGTCATCCTGTGGAATCCGGTTGATCTCGGTTACGCCGCGCTCTACGTCTTGCGCGCCGTTGTCGATGGCGAATTCAACCCGGGCGATAGCTCGGTCATGGCGGGCAAGCTCGGCGAATTGATGGTCGTTAATGGCAGCGAAGTCTTGCTCGGCCCACCCTTCGTCTACAACATGGACAACATCGACGACTTCGACTTCTAGTCTTTCCCCCCAAAACAGGACAATTGTAGGGGCGACCTATCAGGTCGCCCTCCGACGCAATCGTCAAATGCGGGTCAGCCAATGGCTGACCCCTACAAGTTCGCTTGAGCGAGCGAACCAAGATTCTAATGACCCACAATCTCTCCGACCTCGTTAGCATGACCCGCGCCCTCGGCGAGCCGTCGCAGGACTACGTCATCATCGGCGAGGGCAACACCTCCATGCGCATTGATGACGCGAGTTTCTACGTCAAAGCCAGCGGGCATCAAATGCACAACATCAGCGAGAGCGGCTTTGTCGCCGTGCGCTTCGAGCCCATGCTGGCCATGCTCGACGATCCGCCGCGAACGCTGACCAAGCAAAAGAGAATCACCCAGTCGGCAATCCTCTCCCCCAATGCATTTGGGGGGACCGAGGGGGGGTTGGCCTTCCCCCCTGATGCGTCGGGGGGGACCGAGG
>WTGC01000131.1 GCA_011523705.1 Chloroflexota bacterium
GGGGTAAGGGGGTGGGGGTACTAACTACGCATGAAACTCCGCCGACGCCTCCCATATCTCTTGCTCGCGCCATCGGTCATCGTCCTGCTGGCGCTGATTTTGTATCCCCTGGCTTTCGCCCTGCGCAACAGCTTCTGGTTCTGGAATCTCCAGATGGGTCCGGCGCCGCTCTATTACTCGGGCCTGGACAACTACCGCATGGTCTTCCAGGTCACGCCCTTTGCCGTGGCGCTGAAGAACACGCTGCTTCTGGGCTTTCTCGGCACATTCGCCCAGTTTTGGTTTGGCATGGGCATCGCGCTGCTGCTGCATACACATCTGCGCGGCATGGGCTTGATGCGCGCCGCCCTCATCATGCCCACAACGCTGGCGCCGGTGGTGGCTGGCTTCCTCTTCCGCTACTTGCTGGAGCCGAAGGGCGGCCTTCTGCCCTGGCTGCTGGCGGGCATCGGCTTCCCCGTGCCGCCGCAGGGTTTCCTCGGCAATGCGAATACCGCGCTCCTCAGCATCGGCTTTGTCGATACCTGGCAATGGACGCCTTTCTTTGCTATCGTGCTCTACGCCGGTCTGCTATCGATCAACGAAGAAATCAAGGAAGCGGCTGAGGTCGACGGCGCGACTCCGTGGCGCATGTTCTGGTCGATCACCTTGCCCCTGCTGCGCCCCATCGCCGCCTTCCTGGTGATGATCCGCTTTATGCAGCTCTTCAATAGCTTCGACCTGGTCTTCGTCCTCACCAGCGGCGGACCTGGCACCGCCTCGCGCACGCTCAGCTTTAACCTCTATCGCGAAGGGCTGGTCAATTACAACATCGGCACCACTGCCGCCATGACCTGGCTCGTCGTCATCATCGTCAGCGTCATCATCAACCTCTACCTCTTTTTCATCTATCGCAAGCGGGAATGGTGAGCTGATGCGGCGGCGTAGCAGGCGAGACCAAGTTACCATTTACGCACTCATGGCGCTGGTCATGATATTTTTCCTCGGTCCCATTTTCTGGTTTATCCTGCTCGCATTCCGTCATCCCAGCGATGCCTACACCCTGCCGCCACAGCTCTTCTTCGAGCCTTATCTCGGCAACTTCGGCGACACCTTCGTCGACCCCGGCAATAACGCGCCACAGCTGCTCAGCAGCGTCATCGTCAGCACTGGCGCGACATTGCTCAGCTTGCCCTTCGCTCTGGCGGCCGCCTACGCCCTTTCCCGCTTCGCTATGCGCGGCAAAGAATTCATCATGAATTGGTATATCAGCTTGCTAATCGCCCCGCCCATCGTCTTCGTCATCCCCTACTTCATCTTGATGTCACGCATCGGCTGGGCTGGCACCTACCAGGCGATGATCGTGACGCTGCAAACCCTGGCGATCCCCTTCTCGGTCTGGCTGCTCAAGAGCTTCATGGACGAGGTGCCGCTCGATCTCGAGGAAGCCGCCTGGGTCGATGGCGCCGGTCGTTTCGCCGCCTTCTTCCGCATCATTATCCCGCTGGCGCTGCCCGGCATCATCGTCACCTCCATGTTCACCTTCGTCTTCAGCTGGAATAATGTTATCTTTCCGCTGGCGCTCAGCAAACAGAGCACGACTACGCTGCCCGTCGGCACGATCAGCTTCTTCGCCTCGACCGGCGTCTATTGGGGGCATATCGCGGCGACCGCCGTCGTCGCCATGCTGCCGCCGATGATCATCTTTTTGCTTCTGGGTCGCTATGTCGTTCGCGGGCTGACCTTCGGCGCCGTGAAGGGATAATGAATCAACTACAGAGAACACAGAGAGCGCAGAGAACTCTCGATTTGACTGCCAAAAGCGCAACGACGCATCAGGCGTAGAAATGCCTCCTACATACGCGATTAAGCGGGTCAACACCCTCTCGGTGTCCTCGGTGTCCTCGGTGTACTCGGTGGTGAAAACAAAGAAGAGGGAATCCAGCCATGAACAAAACCGGATTCGGCGTTATCGGGACCGGCATCGTCGGCGGCGCCTGGCACGCCCACGTCTATCACCACTTGCCGCAGGCGGACTTGGTCGCCATCTGCGACCTGGACGAAGCGCGCGCCCGTGAAGTCGCCGAGCGTTATGGCGCGCCTCAGGTCTACTCCGATTATCGCGATTTGCTCGCGCGCGACGATATTGCCGCCGTCTCCATCGCCACGCCTGATTTCGCCCACCGCGAGATCGCCGTCGCCGCCGCCCAAGCGGGCAAGCACATCCTTGTCGAGAAACCGCTGGCGACCACGGTGGCAGACGCCGAAGCGATCCTGCGCGCGGTCGACGCCGCCGGCGTTAAACTCATGGTCGATTTTCACAACCGCGTCAATCCAGCCTTCGTGACCAGCAGGCAAGCGGTGCTCGACGGCGAACTGGGCGAGCTCAAATACATCTACGCCCGCCTCAACAATACCACCTTCGTGCCGACCCAGATGCTGCCTTGGGCGAGCCAAAGCTCGGCGCTTTGGTTCCTCGCCAGTCATTCCCTCGATATGGCTTGCTGGCTGCTCAATGACCAGCCCAGGCGCGTCTACGCCGTCAGCCGCTCCGGCGTCTTGCAATCCATGGGCATAGACACGCAGGACTTCCATGTCGCCATTGTCGAATTCCAGCGCGGCGCCGTCGTCACGCTCGAGAATAGCTGGATCTTGCCGGAGACCGAGCCCAATGTCTTCAATCTCAAAATGGAACTGCTCGGCAGCGACGGCGTCATGTACATCAACACCTCCGATAACCGCACGGTCGAGAAATACACGCGCGCTGCCGTCAGCCTGCCCGATACGCTGGGCTTCACCCTCAATGCCAACTCGGCGCGGCTCAGCGGTTTTGTGCTTGAGGCGATCGCCCGCTTCGTTGACGCCGTCGTCGATGACGCGCCAGTCTTGGCGACGGGCGCGGAAGCGGCGCTCGTCACTCGCGTCTTGGCCGCCATTGAAGAGTCTGCGCGGACTGGCCAGCCAGTGGAGCTTAACTGATGACGGATGATCGCTTGCTCCTCGGCATTGATATCGGCACCTCCAGTTCAAAGGGCGTCCTGGTTGACCTCGGGGGCCGCGTCATCGCCGAGTACGCCGTGCCTCATGGCTTCGACATGCCGCAGCCCGGCTGGGCCGAGCAAGACGCCGACGCCCTATGGTGGGCGGACTTCTGTGCCATCTCGCGCGCCCTGATTGGGGAAGCCAATATCGACCCGAATCGAATCGCCGGCGTCGCCGCCAGCGCCATCGCCCCAACTATGCTGCCCCTCGACGAGGATGGCCGACCCCTGCGCCCGGCCATCCTCTACGGCATCGACACGCGCGCCGGAGACGAAATCGCCGAGATGACTGCGACCCTGGGCGAAGACGAAATCTTCGCGCGCAGCGGGCATACGCTCTCGGCGCAATCAGTCGGTCCCAAGGTGCTCTGGTATCGCAAAAATCAGCCCGAGCTATTTAAGAAGACGCGCAAAATCGTCACCGCAGCCACCTATCTTGTCTTCAAGCTCACTGATAACTTCGTCGTTGATAACTACGTCGCCCCCTATTTCACGCCCTTCTTTGATGTGAACAAATTGGCTTGGCACAAAGACTGGGTTGAGCCGGTCTGCCCGCTCGAATGGCTGCCGGCGGCGCGCTGGTCCAGCGAATGCGCTGGCGACGTCACGGCGAAAGCGGCGACGGAAACCGGCATCCCGCGCGGCACGCCCGTCGCCGTCGGCACCGCGGACGCCCTCGCCGAAGCAGTCGCCGCCGGCGCCGTCTCCAACGGCGACCTGATGGTGATGTATGGCACGACGATGTTTCTGATTCAAACGACCGCGCAGTATCGCCCCCATCGCGACCTCTGGGCATCGGTTCATCTGCGACCGCAGGCGGCGATTCTGGCGGCCGGCATGTCCACCTCCGGCGCGCTGCTCGCCTGGTTCCGCGATGAACTGGCCGGCGACGAGCGCGCGGCAGCCACTGCCTCGGGCGAGAACGCCTTCGCCCTGCTGAGCAGACGCGCCGCGGATACGCCAGCCGGCAGCGCCGGTCTCATCACGCTGCCTTATTTCAGCGGCGAGCGCACCCCGCTCAACGATGTCCAGGCAAAAGGCCTGTTCTTCGGGCTGACGCTCAGCCACACGCGCGCTCATCTCTACCGCAGCTGCCTCGAAGGCATCGCTTACGGACTGCGCCACAATATCGAAGCGATGGGGCAGGTCGACGCCCTGCCGCGACGCCTGGTCGCCATCGGCGGCGGGGCGATCGACGCGCTCTGGACCCAAATCTGCAGCGATGTGACCGGCTTGCCGCAAGACTTGCCGCGCCAGACCATCGGCGCCGCCTACGGGGATGCCTACATCGCCGGCCTGGCCGCCGGCCTCTTCAGCGACTTCGCTCCCCTGCAAGAAGAATGGGTGAAGATCGCGCGCCGCATCCAGCCCGACCCGGAAACGAAAGCGCTCTACGACGAGCTCTATTCGATCTACTGCGATCTCTACCGCGACAACCGCCGCCACATGCGCCGTCTTTCATAGAATCTCTCGCCGGACCATCCGTGCAAATTAACCAGGCAAGCCTGATTCTCTCTGTGCTCTCTGTGTTCTCTGTGGTTAAATTCGGGTTGATCGGTCGCAATTGAACGGGAGCGCCCCATGCCAAGCAAAAAAGCGGACAAAGATGCCGACAACCTGGCGGCGGTTCTCGAGAAAATCCCCAAGATGTTCAAGGAGCAGACGGCAACCGGCGAGCGCTTGCACGAAATCATCATGGCAGCGAATCCTAGTCTCAAGCCGCGGCTGTGGTACGGCATGCCGGGTTACGCCAAAGCCCGGTCGAAGCCGGTCCTCGTCTTCATTCGCAAAGACAGATATGTCACCTTTGGCATTGACGAAAAAGCCACCCTGCCCGTTGACGAAGACGCGCCCGACAATCTCATCGCCAGCGCCTGGTACGTGACCGAGCTGGACGACGCCACCGAAGCGCGCATCGCCGAGATTGTGCGCGTCGCGACGGGTTGATAGCGGGTTGCAATCATGGAGCGTGACAGCCGACGACCAATGCGCCGGCTGTCGTGAAGAAATGCCGAGATATATTGCCTTATCCGAGGGCTCTGGGAAACTGATGAGCGGGGACAGCGTCGGCAAGAGAGACCGTGCGCGGCAGATACTCGGTTGCGGTCAGCATAAAGGTGTCGTAGAAGACAGGCTGCCCCCACTCGATTAAGGCGATGGGGCTGTCGACGATGCCTTTGAGATCCAGGTAATCCAGATAAGGCAAATAATCCGGCTCGTCAAAGTAGTAGCTCTTGTAGAAGTCGAACTCGATCTGATACTCGCCTCGTAGAATCGCTGGCTGATTGTAGGCGGGGTCGAAAGCGACTTGACGCAGGTTCGACATATTGGCGTCAATGTAGCGCCCCCCGATCTTGTCGCGGAAGTCGTTATCGTTTGCCGGATGCCACGACAAGCCTTCCACGCGGCAGTCCGCGCCATTGCAGCCGACCAGGCCCAGCAATTCCATCTGATAGGGAAATACCGTAATCGATTCCGCGTCTCTGATACCAAGGTAAACCGCGCAGTTTTGACGCAGCGGCGGCGCGCATTTGCCTGTGTCGCCCCAGTAGCCAATTGGCGATTCGTCGGCATTGACGAATATCAAGTGGCGATCGCCAGAAGTCGCCAGCGCGTTGGCGAAGTTTTCGCCGGTTTCACTGTCGTGAAGTGTCCAACCGTCGCTGCTTAGGAAGCGGACGTAGCGGCCGCTTTGGGAAAGGTCGAGAAGCTTCGCGCTCCTGTTACCGCTGACACCAACTACCTTGGAGGGCTGCGCATCGTTGTAGAGGTCCCAGCGCCAGATGGCGGACTCATCCTGCCAGGCGATGGTGCTGCTGTCCGCGCTCCATTGAACCACAGCTGATCCGTCCTCAGCGATTTGCAAAGGCGCGCTGGTGATCTTGTCCATTTGCATGCCGAATCCCCAGTCCAGGTAATTGCCCGGTCCACCATGACGAAACATGTAGATCGATAACTGCGCATCGTCCCAGACGGCGACCATGTGACTGTCGGTGCTGAAGAGCAGGTCCTGGCCCGGCAGCTTGATCATCTGCTCGTGATCTTCCTCGGCATTTGCGTTGCGCCAAACATAGTAGAAGCCGAGCGTGTCTTCGTCGATTCGCCAGGCGACATGCGCGTCGTCGGGCGAGATGAAATGTGCCGTCCCCGCATCAACCGGCGTCACGCTGCGGTCGGGATTCACCTGGTAGCGTGTGCCATTCTCTGTCGTGATCATGAGATATCGCATCAAGGGATAGTGATCCGCGGCCTTGGTCGTCGGCGCGATCGGTTCGTCGCGACCGCCGGCTTTCAGCAGCTTAACCACGAATTCGTCTTCAGATACGATGGTCGGCGGCCCCCACAAACCCGGGTGAGTTGCTTCGTCAAACGCTACTTGGCCATCTCGCGCGAAAAAGTGCGCCGAACCATAATACGTGTCAGTAAGGGTCTGATACGCATTGCGCCTGAGTCCGAAATAGCCCATCGATCCGGGACGCCAGATATGCCCTTGCCCGTCGTAGAGGCAGCCGGTGTCGTATCCTCGGACGGCGTTCCCCGTCTCCAAGCCGACGGTGTAGCGCATCACCGTTAGAAGCACAGGTCCTTCGCCTTTATAGTATTCATCAACGCGTATGACCGCGCTGTAACCGCGATCGTCGGCATCAATCACCGTCGCGCGAACAATCAGATCCATCTCCGGCAGGTCCTCGGCACTGAAAGAGAAATACCCGCTGCAAGCCATCGTGATATGCGGCGATGTCACCGCGACCAGCACGGCAAAGCCCATTGCGGCAATCAAACGCTTAAACATTTGAAGCATCCTTTCGTTTTGTGGACGCTTCCCAGTCTATGCGCGGAAATTAGACTCCTCTGATTTCGCCGCATTGGCGCAGGCAGGCCGTAGCCCGGCGTAGGCTGTGCGCAGCCCAGCCGTCGGTTTGAGCGTCAGCTTGATTCGGCGCCGGCAATCGTGACCGTTCGCGGCAGGTACTCAGTCGCGGTCAGCATGAAGCTGTCATAGAAGATTGGCTGCCCCCATTCGATTGAGGCGATGGGGCTGTCGACGATGCCTTCGAGATTAAGATAATCCAGGCGAGCCAGACCGGTCTTGTCATTTTCGTACCAGTCTTCGAACAATCTGCTGTCGATGAAGTCAAGCTCAATCTGGTATTCGCCGCGCAGAACCGCCGGCTGCTCGTAGAAGGGGTCGTAGGCGATCTGCCGGACATCGTACCAAATCGTGGTGATCTCGCGTCCATATGAATAGCCCGCTCCCGTTAGTGTCGTCGACGGATTCCAAGACCTGCCGTATACATCACACTGATTGTTTTCACTACAGTTAACCCAGCCCAAAAGCTCCATCAGATAGGGAAACTCGGTAATAATTGATCTGTCCGATCTTAACGGCTTATTCGCGCAATTGGCATTCATCGGCGCGCGGCAGGCAACATACGGCTTTTCGTCTGTCTCGTTGCCATGGCTGGACTCACCCCTGTTGATATACGATTCGTTGGGCGCGACCCACGCATTGTCATACAAGGCCTCTGTCTGACTGTCATATACGCGAATCTCGCCACCATTGCGATAGCTCACGTAACGGCCGCTGCGCGATACATCAAGCAGCCGGTGTGTTTCACGGTCGGAGGCGCCGGGAACGATCTTCAGCGTCGCTTCCTCAAAGAGGTTCCAGTGCCAGATGCCGCTCGAGTCTCGCCAGACGATGGTGCTGCTGTCCGCGCTCCAGCGAACCGCCAAAGTCCCGCTATCTTCTGTCCACAAACTTGCGGTCGCCGCCCGCTCAATTGCCATGCCAGGGTGCCAGCGAGGACCCCATACGGTTTTACCCGGTACTCCACGGTCGCGATATATGTAGACCGCAAGATGTTCGTCATCCCAAACCGCAACCATATTGCTGTCCGGTGAAAACTTGGCGAATTTTCCGGGCTTCTTGATTTGGTCTCGGAAATCCACCGGCATGAATCCCTCGCCCCAAATGTAGTTGAAGACCAGCGTGTCGTCGCTCTCGCGATAAATCGTGTGCGCGCCGTCCGGCGAAATGGCGATCGGGTCGTCTATCCCGAGTATGCTCAGGCTGCGATCGGGATTAACATGCAAGAGCGTGCCATCTTCCAGCGTGACAAGCAGATAGCGCATCAGCGGACGTCTCGATTCTTCGGATTGATGCGGTTTGACCGAGTTATCACGCCCGCCGACCTCCAGCAAGCGCGCGACAAACTCGTCTTCCGTCAGCACGATTTCTTCCATGGATCCGTCCGGATCATCGACATAATACTCGCCGTCCATCTCACCGTCGATAAAGAAATAGTGCGCCGCATTCCAGAGCGCATCGGTGAAGGTGCCGTCGCCGTTGCTCTTCAGGCCGTAGTAACCAACCTTGCCGTCGATTAGAGGCGTTCCACTGCCCGCGTAAATGCAATCCGCGGTGGGGTAGCCTCTCACGCGGCGGGCGGTGTGCAAGCCAACCGGAAAGCGAACCACCGCCAGCCTCTCGGGTCCCTCGCCTTTAAAGTATTCATGCACCGTCAGAACGGCGCTGAAACCGCGGTCGTCAACCTCCAGCACGGTCGCGCGAACCCAAACATCCATCACCGGTATTTGCGCGAAGTCAAATGGATACGGACCTTGGCAGGCAAAAGAAGACGACGGCGCAATTACGCTTAGCAGCAGATGCACGGCAATGAGCCCAAGGAATCGCTTAGGCATGACCAACTCCGTCTTTGTCGTCTTATTTTCTCAATTGTATGCGTAATATCGCACGGCTGACATCGACGCAGAATTGACGTCGGATTCCCGTAGCTCGCCGCATGATTCGCGCTGCCCGCCTGTCAGTTTCGCCGTCCGCTACGAACCCGCAATAGACATCCCACCGCATCTCCGCGACAATAGCCCGCGACCACCCCCTAGCCCGGAGCAACCATGCCCTACCAACCCAACATGTACGACTCGCACATGCACACGCCGCTCTGCAAACACGCCCGCGGTCCCCTCAGCGCCTATGCCGAGCGCGCCGAGCAGAAGGGACTGCGCGGCATTACCTTCACCTGCCACAGCCCCATGCCCGACGGCTGGGACGCCGGCTTGCGCATGACGCTCGCCCAATTGCCGCAATACGTCGACATGGTCGAGCGGACGCGGGCCGAATTCGCCGGGCGCGTTGATGTCCGCCTGGGGCTGGAAAGCGATTATTTTCCCGGCTTGGAAGGCTGGATTGAAGACATCCACAACCGCGCCGACTTCAGCTATATTCTCGGCTCGGTCCATGCCTTGACCAAGGAATTCAAAGCCCGCTACCTCGAAGGGTCAACGCGGCTGGAATACGAGATGAGCTACTTCGAGAATCTGGCGCTGGCGGCCGAGACCGGGCTCTACGATTGCCTCAGCCATCCCGACATCGTCAAGATCGCCCACCCCAAGCAATATGATGTCGCCGACCATCTGGATACCATCCGGCGCGTTCTGGATCGCATCGCGGAGACCGGCATCGCCATGGAGTTGAATACCAGCGGCCTCAACAAGTCCTATCCGGAGATGAACCCGGGGATGGTGATGCTGACGGAGATGGCGCGTCGGGAGATCCCGGTTGTGCTCGGCTCGGATTCGCACGATGCCCATCGCGTCGGCGCCGATTTTGACGCAGCGCTCGATAATCTGCGCGATGCCGGCTACGATCGCGTCAGCTATTTCCTCAAGCGCCAACGCCATGAACTGGCGATCAGCGAAGTTGTCCTGGCGGACCTGCAGCCGCGCCTCGTCTGAACCAAAGAGCATTCGTTCAAAGCGAAACTTCGAAACAGTGAGTGGCAGTGCACGGGAAAAGCGGCCGACCCACTGGGTCGCCCCTACAATAGTTTCTATTTCTTTAGTGATTTCTTTATTGGCAAATTCGTTGTCAATAGTTAAATTGAATACTGTGACCAGCCACAAACTATGTGAAAATGTAGGGGCGACCTAGCAGGTCGCCCGCGTGCCTATCCCGATCTCTTTCGCGGCAAGCCAATCTTTTGCTGTACATCTCACGAATTCAAATATCAGATGCGCCTACATACCAATCATCGCGATTGAGCGGCAGGTAGCCAGCCGCGCCCTTGCCGTCCACCGTCTTGTAAAGCAGCGCCTGATGAATCGAATTGTAGCCCGATTCAAATACCCAGCGCGCCCCCGCCAGATAAATCCGCCAGCGCCGATAACCGACCGGCCCCAGCATATCCAGGATCGTCTCGCGATGCGCCTCGTAACGCGCCAGCCAATTCTTCAGCGTCAGCGCGTAATGCTCGCGCAGGCTCTCCACATCGCGCACTTC
>WTGC01000178.1 GCA_011523705.1 Chloroflexota bacterium
ATTCCCTTCATGATTACGACCATGATCATCGCCGTGCCGACCGGCATCAAAATGTTCAGTTGGCTGGGCACGATTTGGGGCGGCAAAATCCGCTTCACCAGCGCGATGCTATTCGCGCTCGGCTTCTTGTCGCTCTTCGTCATCGGCGGCATCAGCGGCGTCATGCTAGCCGCCCTGCCCTTTGATATTCACGTGCACGACACCTACTTCGTCGTCAGCCACTTCCACTTCGTGCTCTTCGGCGGCAGCGTCTTCGCCGTCTACGCCGCGCTTTATCACTGGTTCCCCAAGGTCACTGGCCGGATGATGAATGAGCGCCTGGGTAGAATCCACTTTTTCTTCACCTACTTCGGTTTCCTGTTCACCTTTTTCCCCATGCATGTTGTCGGCATGTTGGGCATGCCCCGGCGCGTCGCCGTTTATGTCGAGGCTTTCCAGCCCTGGAATCAGCTCATCAGCTTATCCGCCTTTGTGCTCGGCTTTTCCAGCTTCATTGTCATCTACAACGTCATCAAATCTTACTATCACGGACCCATCGCCGGCGCCAATCCCTGGCGCGCCCTGACGCTGGAATGGCAGACGACCTCGCCGCCGTCAACGATGAACTTCGATGATGACCCGATTCCCTTTGAAGATCCCTACGGCTATGGCACGGAAGCGTCGGCCGCTTATCTGGACGCGGTCGACGAGGCTTTCAGCGGCGCGGCGCCGGCCAAAGGCGGCAGTCACTAATGTTTTCGGTCTTTTCATTCGGGGAAGATGCGGCGATTGAGCCATGACCAGCACCGTTCATCGAGGGCAGAAGCCGAAACTCAGCGTCGCCGAGATGCGACTGAAGAATAATCGCCTCGGCATGACCATCTTCCAAATCAGTTGGATCATGGTCTTCCTGGCGCTGATCGTCGTCAATTGGCAGCTGCGCTTCAGTTACGCCGAGTGGCCCCCGGCCGGGGTCGCGCCCTTTGATCCGCTGCTGCCCTTCGCCGCGACCCTGGCGCTGCTGGTGAGTTCATTGCTTGTCAAGCGAGGCTTAAGCGCATTGCGCGCCCAAAGTTTGGGCGGTTTCCTCATGCATTGGCGCGGCGCGATGGCGCTCGGCATCGCCTTCATGGCGATCATCGTTTACGAATTCGGCTCGGTTTCCGAAGCCGCCATGGCCACGCAATACGGGCTCACGATGCGCTTGATGACCGGCTTTCACTTCTTGCACGCGCTGGCGATTCTGGCGATCATGCTCCGCGTATATCGAAGCGGCGCCGGGGGAACCTACAGCGGCGATGAGCATGACTCCTGGCCCGTTGAAGGCGCAGCCAAATTGTGGTATTTCGTCACGGTAGCGTGGATCATGTTTTATGTCGTCCTGTACTGGATCCGCTAAATGAACTACAGAGAACACAGAGAGCACAGAGGAAACGCGTCTGTTGTGTCAGGAGTGCGCGGATTTGGCACACTATTGCGCGGTTCACAGAGACGCCTGATATCTATTCAAACCAACTCTCTGGGTTCTCTGCGCTCTCTGTGTTCAAGAATTATGGGAGGGGCGATCTATGGATAAACCGGGTCTCTCCAGAGCGATTCCGGCCCTCATCATCGGCTTTATCGCCTCGCTGGCTTTCGTCTACGCCGTGCGCGTCTTGCAGAATATGGACCCGGTGTGGATGAACGCCGATTCCAGCGAGGGCGCGCAGGTCGGCATGGTGCTGGCCGCATTCGTCTCGATGGCGACCTTCATGTGGGGCGTCGGCGCCTTCGATCCCAAAATGAGCGAACACGGCGACCATGCCGATGAGCACGAAGAAGAAGCGCCGGAGAAAGACTTCGCCCTGCGCACGAGCGGTCCCGTCTTCCAAGCTGGCAAATGGCTATGGGACTTGACCTGGCAGATCATCAACGATACGCCAAAGCCCTGGGCATTTCCGTATCTGAACGTCAGCTTCTTCCTGATCAATTGGATCGTGAATGTCGTCTGGTTCGTCATCTGGTTCGCCATCGGTTTCGCCCTTTGGCGCGTTTTTCTGATGCTCGTGGCCGGCATCCCGGGCACGCTCGGCGCGCTGCTGATGACCCTGTCTTGCCTCTGGCAGACGGTTGTCTTCTACGCCGGCCAGCTCTTCCTCGTGCTGACCATCGCCGTCATCACCACCGTCGTGCTATTCACCTTCGCCTTGCTGCCGCACGGATTGGGCTTGCAAATCGCAACCGAACCGAACGCCGATTTCTTCGCCAATGGCTTCGGCGACTTTGTCATCCCGATTCAGGACATCCTTGGGCTCGTCCTGCCGCCCGATGACTTCGCCAATCAAGCGATCGCCGGGACCAGCCAATTCACCGTCTTGCTCGGATTCATTCTGATCATATTCATTTCGCTGGCGCTGGCGGCTGGCGGCATTGCGGTCTTCTTCTACTTGGCGCACCGCGGCGTGCGCGAAGTCAAAGAATACGATCCGACCGACGGCGAACGCACACAGATCCAGCCGATTCGCGAAGCGGGCAAGATCGCCGGCGGCGTCGTGAGCGTCATCCGCGCCATCCCGCGCGCCATTGGCTACCAGAAGTAAAGCGAGAGTTACAACATGGCAGAACTGACCGCGAGTCACCTTACCGCCGCCGCCCATGACGACCATGGGCACATGAGCGAAGAAGAGCACAACAACAACATGAAGCTCGGCGTCTGGCTTTACCTGGCGTCGGAAATCGTCATCTTCTCGATCATGATCGTCGGCTACATCATCTTTCGCATCAATGAAAAAGACATCGTGGCGCAGGCGCATGAGGAACTAGGCGTCGCTCTGGTCACCGCCAATACCTTCGTCTTGCTGGCGAGCAGCTTCTTCATGGTGATGGGCTTGCGCGCGATGCAGCAAGGCAACCGCGCCGGCATGCTGCGCTGGATCGGCTTGACCGCGCTGGGCGGCATCGTCTTCCTCGGCGGGCAATATATCGAATACAGCGAGCTGGCGCATCTCGGCATCGTGCTCGGCTTCGACACCGCCTCCGAGTGGAGCACCTTCGGCATGCGCTTCTACGCGCCCACTTTCTTCCACGGCGCGCACGTCTTCGTCGGCGTGCTCTGGGCGCTGGAAGTGATTCGGCGTGGCGCCAAAGGCCGCTACGACAACAATCCGATCGGCATTGAGATGTTCGGCCTCTATTGGCACTTTGTCGATGTCGTTTGGATCATGCTATTCACCCTCATCTATCTGGTTTAGGAGAGTCGTGGAGGGAAACATCCCCCCACCCCAAACCCCTCCCCCACAAGGAGGGAGGGGCTAAAACACGAAAGAAAGCGAAGCGAGATATGGCACAGGCGACTCACCACGAAGAACATCACAGCAACTCCGTCCAACTGCTCGGACGCGAAATCACCGTGGAAGGCGGCGTCTATACGGTCGTCTTTGGCGCGCTTGCTGTGCTGACCGTGATCGAAGTCCTCAGCGCCGAATTCCTCAAAGGCGCTATCCATGACGCTCCGGAGGCCGCGGCAACCTTGCAAGCGATCAAAGCGGTTCTGCTGCTGGGCATCGCCATCATCAAGTCAAGCCTCGTCATCTGGTTCTACATGCACCTCAAAAGCGAGAAGCCCCTCATCGCCATCGTCATCCTCCTGCCGCTGCTGATCGCCGGCTTGTCTATCATGTTCCTGCTGGCGATTCCGCCGGGCGGCTACGGTATCTGAGCGTCCTATTCGATACACCGGCGCTTCGACTGATTTACGCTCAGGTATGTTATACTAGGGCGCGAGTTAGAGTTGGGGGCTGAATCGAAATGGCCATCCAAGAAAAGCTGTACACCGTGGACGATTTGTGGGCGATGGAGAGCGATCCCGAGTTCGAGCATCGGAAATTTTATCTCATTGATGGAGTCCTGTATGAGGACGAGATGCCCAAACGGCCGTATGCTAGACTTCAAGTACGAATCTCACACTTCCTCTACGAATACGAAGAAAGATTTGAGCTGGGCGAAGTAACCTCCGAATGCGGTTTCCACCCGCCGAACACGCGCCACACCGCCCTCTTGCCCGATGTCGCCTACCAAAGATACACAAGACTGCCAGATCCGCCGCCCGAAGACTATGTGCCGGAAATGCCCGACCTGGCTGTCGAAATTCAATCGCCATCGGACACGATGAGCAAACTAAGACACAAAGCGCAAGCTTACCTGGAGAACGGTACGGCAATCGTTTGGCTCGTTCTACCCCAACGGCGCGGAGTCGAAGTCTGCCGCCTGGGCGAAGACAGCGCGATCCATTTCGAGTTCAAAGGCCAAGGCAACCTGCTTGGCGGCTACGAATTTATGCGGGGCTTTGAATTGGCGGTAAACAAGCTCTTTCCGCCTGGCAAGTGACGCCAATGCGCCCACTCCAAATCGAGCCTCGTCATCTGGTTCTACATGCACCTCAAAAGCGACAAGCTCCTCATCGCTATCGTCATCCTCCTGCCGCTGCTGGTCGCCGGCTTGTCCATCATGTTCCTGCTGGCCATTCCGCCGGGCGGCTATGGTATCTGAGCGTCCGTATCGGTACGCCGGCGCTTCAACTGGATTTAGCTCAGGTATGTTATACTGGGGCGCGAGTAAGCGTCGGGGGCTGAACCGATATGGCCATCCAAGAGAAGCTGTACACCGTAGACGATCTTTGGGCGATGGAGAGCGATCCCGAGTTCGAGCATCGCAAGTTTTATCTCATTGATGGAGAATTGTATGAGGACGATGTGCCAGGGAGAATACACGCGCTTCTAACCATAGAAATCGGCTTTCACCTAAGACTTTACGCAGCCGATAGCCGACTGGGCGAAGCAACCTCAGAATGCGGATTCCACCCGCCTGAATCACGCTACACCGCGCTACTGCCCGATGTCGCCTTTCAGCGTTTCGACCAGTTGCCTGACCCGCCGCCGGAGCGCTACGTGCCCAAAATGCCAGACTTGGCAGTTGAAATACAATCGCCATCCGACACGATGAGCAAACTCAGACACAAAGCGCAAGCCTACCTGGAGAACGGCACGACAATCGTTTGGCTCGTTCTACCAAAACGTCGAGGCGTCGAAGTCTGTCGCTTGAGCGACGGCGGGGAGCTTCAATCTGTGTTTCTAGGACCGGGCGACACGCTGAGCGGAGACGACATCCTGCCCGGCTTTGAATTGGCGATCAGCGAAATATTCGCGGTCTTGCGCGATTGACTTGCAATCCACCAAGGACGAGAAGGAGCGCTTGCCATGCCCGTTGACATTTTTCTCGAGGACGGCGCCCGCACCACCATCAACGTCCGCCACCACAAATGGCACGGGGATGAACCAGCCGAGGCCGGCGGCACGGACAGCGCGCCGACGCCAGGCGAGATGATGCTGGGCGCCCTCGGCTCCTGCATGGCCATCACTTGCCGCCTCTATGCCGAGCGCAAAGGCTGGGACCTGCAGCGCGTCGAAGTCACGCTCGATTATGAGCGCTTCAAGGGAAGCGATTACCCAAGCCACGACGGAAATGACGCCTTCGTGCATGAAGTGCGCGAAGCGCTGGTCTTTCACGGCGACTTGGATGCCAAGCAACGCAAACGCTTGCGCGATATCGCCGGCAAATGCCCGATTCACCGACTGCTCGAATACCCCACCTATTTCGTCGAGTTGGCGCTGGCCGAAGAATAAGCGATCTCAACGGCGATGCGCGCGGATCCAACCGCCGCGTATGAACTCCGAGTGTTCAACCGTCACAAAGACGTCTTTCTTGATGTCATGGATAATGTTCAGCACTTGGTGCAAGTCGCGGCGGTGAACGATAATGTGCAACTCCTCAACCTCGCCATGCGCGCCCTCGCCCATGATCTCGGTGACGCCGTGCCCGCGCTCGCGCAGAGCCAGCGCCATCTCGTGCGAGACGTCGCGTGAGGCGATAACGGTCACGCTCTCGTAGGATTTCACGAATCGATTCTCCACTTGCATGCCGACGACGCCGCCAACAGCGAAGCCGAAGACATAAGCGGCCAAATTTGGGATATTGTTTAAATCGGTGATCACCTGCCCGGCCGTGTAGGCGAAGAGCAGCGACTCCAACGACGCGAAGGCGAAACCCCACAGGCGCTGCTCACGCGAAACGAGAATCAGCCGCAGCGTGCCAATGACGTTGTTGCTGACGCGCAGCACAAATATGAGGACGGGCAGGAAACTCGGGTCAAGTATTGTCATAGCGCTCTCTAACGATTCTGAAAATGGAATTTCATTCTAGCAGAATCTGCCCGCTCTCATCGCGCTTACCCTATTCAAAACTGAGCCGCTGTGGTCAACTGCGAATGAGCCGCCAGCTTATCCGGCCAAGGTCTGTTCATGTCCCACAGCCCAAAAGCGCTGCTCGACAGCTACAACATACAGCCCAAGAAAAGCCTCGGGCAGAACTTCATGCATGACCCCAACGCGCTGGACAAGATCGTGGCATCGGCTGAGCTGCAATCAAGCGAAACTGTCGTGGAAGTCGGCGCGGGCGCGGGCGCGCTGACCGAGCTGCTGGCGGGCGCCGCCGGTCAGGTCTTCTCGATTGAAGTCGACCAGCGCCTGCGGCCCCTTCTCGAAGAGCGCTTTGATGACGCCAACAATGTTTACCTGGTGTTCAACGACATTCTCAAGACAGATATTGCCGCTCTGGTCGGCACCGAAGATTACATCGTCGTCGCCAACGCGCCCTATTACATCAGTTCAGCCATCCTCTGGCATTTCCTCGAATCGCCCAAGCCGCCGCGGCGCATGGTGATGACCATGCAATATGAAGTGGCGGAACGCATCCTTGGCGCGCCCGGGGCGATGAATCTGCTGTCGATCGCCGTCCAGTATTATGGCCTCCCGCGCATCGTCAGCCGATATGGACCGGCCGTCTTCTGGCCCCGCCCCAATATCGACAGCGCCATCATTCGCATCGACACGCACGAAGCGCCCCCTTTGCCGCTGCCTCCCGCCGAGCACTTCTTTCGCGTGGTCAAAGCCGGTTTCAGCATGAAGCGCAAGCAGCTCAAGAACGCGCTCGCTGGCGGCTTGCGGATGAAAGCGTCCATCGCGCGCGACCTGCTGCAAGCCGCGGATATTGATCCGCAGCGCCGCGCCGAAACCCTGTCGCTGGCGGAATGGGCGCGCCTGACGCGGGCGGTCGCGGAAGCGGATCCGGCGCTCTGATGCAAATTTTGCGCTGCTGTAGCAAAAGCGCAAGGATTCGCGTTCATATTGTAAGCAATCATCTCAAGTAGGGGGATTCAAATCATGACATTTGAAGTCGCAACATTGGGAGGCGGGTGCTTCTGGTGCGTGGAAGCGGTCTACAATCAGTTGACCGGCGTCGAATCAGCGATCTCGGGTTATATGGGCGGGCATGTCGATAACCCCACCTATGAGCAAGTCTGCGCCAAAACCACCGGGCACGCCGAAGTCGTCAACGTTCGCTTCGCCAAGGACCTGATCAGCTTTGAAGAAATCCTCAACATCTTCTTCACCATACACGATCCAACCACGCTGAACCGCCAGGGCAACGATGTGGGACCGCAATATCGCTCCGGCATCTGGTATCACAGCGACGAGCAAAGGCGCATCGCCGAAGAGACGATCAGGCGCATTGAGACGGAAGGGCTCTATCGCGATCCCGTCGTCACCGAGGTGACGCCAGCCAGCGATTTTTGGGTGGCTGAAGACTACCACCAGGATTACTTCGTCAACAATCCGCGCTCGGGCTATTGCGCCTACGTCATCGCGCCCAAAGTAGCCAAGTTCCGCAAGCAATACTTCGAGCGCCTAAAGCGCTAATTCCCGCCACGATGACAAATGTAAGGCTTGTACGGTATTGCGCTTTGCTTGCCGCCCAATGGGTCTACCCCTCCCCCGGCCCCTCCCGACGGGTCTGTGTCTACGCGACCCCGAATCATCGGGGAGGGGAGCTAAATTCAGCGGACTCGGGGATTCTGCCAGAGGATTCGTCAATGAATGCAGATCTCGGCGAAACCTTCCCCCCATTGATATGTTGGGACCGAGGGGGGTAGACCCAATCGGGTGCAGATTCACTTCAATAGCAGACAAGCCTTGTAGGGGCGACCTACCAGGTCGCCCGCCTGAGCGCAAAATTGTAGGGGCCACCTGTCAGGTCGCCCGCGTTTACCAAGTTAAAGGGCGAACCAATGGCTCGCCCCTGCATCTGTTAAATTGTCGCGCAACGCGCCTAGTTCACGGTTGATTCAACGCGCACGCCCGGACCCATCGTCGAGGTCAGCACCATGCGCCGGACGTAGGCGCCCTTCTGCGATTCCGGCTTGGCCGCCTGCACCGCATCCACCAGCGCTTGCAGATTGTCCTGCAGCTGTTCCTGCGTGAAGCTGGCTTTGCCGACCGGAATGTGCAGGTTGCCCGTCCGGTCATTGCGAAATTCGACACGCCCCGCTTTCAATTCGCTAATCACACGCGGGATATCGTCCGGCTGTACGACGGTGCCGGCTTTGGGGTTCGGCATCAAGCCGCGCGGGCCGAGTATGCGCGCGATCGGTCCGACCTTGCGCATCATCGGCGGCGTGGCGATGGTGGCGTCAAATTCCAGCCAGCCCTCATTGCGAATCTGATTGATCACTTCATCAGTGCCGATGATATCGGCGCCGGCGGCCAGGGTCGCCTCTTCCTGCCCTTCTTCGACAAAAGCCAAAATGCGAATCGTCTTGCCCGTACCATGCGGCAGCATCACCGTGGTCCGCACCTGTTGATCGCTGTGGCGCGGGTCAATGCCCAGCCGAAAATGCACCTCGATCGTCTCATCGAATTTCGCCTTGGCGTTGTCTTTCACCAGCTGTAGCGCCTCTGCCATCGGGTAATTCCGCTGACGATCGAAAGTTTTCAGCGCGTTGTTGTATCGCTTTCCCATTTTCTTTTCTCCTCGTGGTCAACGGGCGGGCGCACCCTCCCACAATCTGAACTCAATCACACTTGATCTGCGCCAGAAACCAGCAAATGAGCGGACTGGCTAATCCGAAACCTTGACGCCCATCTGACGAGCGGTGCCCTCAACTTGACGCATCGCGCCTTCAATGTCGATGGCGTTCATGTCGCTCATCTTGACCTGCGCAATCTCGCGCACCTGGTCGCGCCTTAATGTCGCCACCGTTTCCGTCAGCGGATTGGAAGCCGCCTTTTCGATGCCGGCTGCCTTCTTGATGAGGAAGGATGTCGGCGGGCTCTTGAGCTGGAACCGGAACGAGCCATCCATAAACACCGTGATTTCGGCTGGCACAATCTCACCCATGCGGCTTGACGTGCGCCCGTTGTATTCCTTGCAGAATTGCATCAGATTGATGCCGTGCTGCGCCAAAGCCGGACCAATCGGCGGCGCCGGATTGGCTTTGCCCGCCGGTATCTGCAGCTTGACAATCGCTTTGACTTTCTTTGCCATCTCTTACCTCATTCTTTCGTCCATTCGACCACCATGGGACGCATCAACAGGACTCTACAATTCGGTGGGCGACTCACCGCCGCGCGTGGACACTGCGGGTCAGTCGCCCCTACATGATTCGCCTTGTACGTCACTCGTGTCAAATAACTCGTCGCCGAAATTACATTCGTTCCACTTCCATAAAGCTGAGCACGACGGCGGTCTCGCGCCCGAAGAAATCCACCATCACGCGCACTTTCTCCCGCCCCGAATCGATGGAAGCCACCGTGCCGGGGAAGTCATTAAAGGGACCGCCAACGATGCGCACGCGTTCGCCAATCTTGTAATCGACCTTGACCACCGTATCTTCAGAATCCATGCGCTCCATGATGCGCCGAACCTCTTCGGGCCGCAGCGGCGTCGGCTGGCTCTCGCCGCCAACGAAGCCAACCACGCCCGGCGTATTGCGCACCGTGTACCAAGCGTCTTTGTCCAGCTCACGCTCCCAGCCGGACTCCATCTCTTCAATATCCTCTTCGATAATCTGGCGACCGCAGCCGCCCCGCGCGACATCGCAGAGCCACTCACTGACGCCATCGCCGTTGCTTTGCCCGGCGCCGGGGAGCTCAACGATGGCGCTCTTGCGGCAGGTTGGGCAAATCTTCATCCAGCGCATCTGGACCATGACATAACCGGGGAAGACGCGCTTCTCAACCGTGCGGCGTTTGCCGTCTTTGACTTCGATTTCGTCTTCCGTCGGGATGAGCACATCGTAGATCAGGTCTTGCATGCCCATCGTTTCGATGCGCTGGCGCAAGGCATGCTCGACCTTTTTCT
>WTGC01000018.1 GCA_011523705.1 Chloroflexota bacterium
GCTGGCTGGGTATCCACCGTTGTCAATGTGCGTCTGCCAGATGTCGGTGACATCCGCAAGCAGCCCCGCGTCCACCAGGTCTTTCATGCGGTAGCCAAACCACCAGTCAAACAGTGGGAAAGCATCGTCGGTTGGCAGCGCGCCGCGCACCGCAGCCTGGTAGGAGTCGGTCGAGGTGAATATCACCGTGTTGACGCCGATGCCTGTTGCGTCAAGCGATGCCTCGCTGACGGCATCTTGGCCCGCCTCGTGCCATGCCGCGTCATTCGCCCAGTCGATCACGACGGGGTCATCCTGCGCCGCTATACTGCTTCCCAGCAACAGCGCTGGGATGAGCAGCAGCGCCACCAGTATTGGCCAAAATGCGTTGCTGTTTCTCGTCATTTCAATATCTCCTTATACGGAATCCTTAGCTGGACAAACTTGTCTCAAAGCGTCATAGGCAGTTCTCCTTAGGTGTAAGATTCATTCTACCGGGTCGCGTACACGCGGACAGCGCTCCCCTTCTCTCTTTGTGGCTGACGACGCGACAGTTTGTCAGCGGGCAAAACATCGTAGCAGATTCCATACTTTCTTGGGCCTTTTGGGCGACTTACCTAGTCGCCCCTACAGCTTTCGCCACGAGAGACGCTCCTGACGTCTGACGCGCGCTCTTTTACGCGATTACATGAAACCTGTCGTGTCCTCAGCTCTTCATGGCGGAAAGGGTTTAACCGCCATGCATCGCCCGCATCCGAGCCAGCATCTTCTCGCGCGCATCTGGTGAGCCATCGAAGTTGGTGCCAAAGAGATGATCAAATGGCACGGTAGGCTCGCCGTAATTGCACTCGAAAAAGCGATGATGCAGCGAATGCCAATAGTTGCCGTAAGCGATTTTCAGTTTGTCTTTGACGACAATTTCCTCAAAACCCCCGTGCCCGGTTATCGAGCCGAAGGTCACCTGCTGCCCCTGGAATATCATATTGATCGGATGCGCGCCGATGACCCAGTGGATCAGCATGCTCGCGTACATCACGACATGTTCAATTGGGTGTTGCGACAAACCAGACCAGGGCCCGACTTCGATATTCCGGTGATGTACATGATGAATATGTTTGTATAGAAACTTGACGTGCAGCAGGCGATGCCCCCAATAGAAGTAAAAGTTGTACCAAAGCGGCGACAAGAAAAGGATCAAAGCGAAAGCGACCGGATGCTCGCGCGGGTTGATAATCGAGATGTAGCCGTTGGCATACGCCCAGTGCATCAGCGCTTCGAATCCCGTCCAAATCGTGCCGGCGCTGGCGATTGTCCAGAACATGTTGTCACGCACTTGATCGTTCCAGAGGAATTTCTTGCTTTTGCTCATCCAATGTAGCGACAGCTTGTATTGATATCCCTGCGTCTTCAAGGTCCACATGCTAATGTGGAGTACGGACGCGTAGACAATTAGCATGATCTGGTTGCGCAGGAAAATCTCAAGGATCCAGCCGGCGCGGAATTCGGTCATCCGCGAGGTCTCCGGCGTCAGGTAAAGCCAAGTCAAAACCGCCACAATCATGAAGAGGAGATTCCAGGGCCACAAGTATTCTTTCAGCCACAGCAGGGCTGCGCGCGGCTTGGGCGGCCAAGTGAACCAGGGGTTGGGCGCGCCGACATCTCCCTCGGGCCGCCAATACCCGCGCTCGTCACGCGGCATGCCGTCAGCAAGTCCGTCTCTTTCCGCCCTTATATTCGCCATCTCTATTGACCTCTCAATGCCACAAAAAATGCTTTATGCTGAAAGTATAACCCGTCCAGAGGGCCTTTAACAAACTCGCGCCACTATTTCGGGTAGCACGGGAGGGGGATGAAGAAAGGAGCAGGGACGATGTTGCGAATCATTATTCTTAGCGTCGCGCTTTTAATGTTGGCTGGAAACAGCCTGGCCGCCGACGATAACCTTGCGCAGGTGAGGCTCCAGTTGCAATGGGTGACGCAAGCGCAATTCGCTGGTTACTATGTCGCCAATGAGTTGGGCTTCTATGAAGAAGAAGGCTTGGCGGTCACCATTCTAGAGAGCGACGGAGAGGTCCAACCGGCAGAGGCGGTCGCCGTTGGCGCTGCCGAGTTCGGCGTCACATGGCTGCCCAAGACCTTGATCGCAAACGAGAAGGGCGGGGACCTCGTCAATATCGCGCAGATCTTCCAGCGCAGCGGCACCGTCTTGGTATCTTTTGCTGAAACGGGCATTGAATCGCTTACAGATCTGGTACATCAGACCGTCGGCTACTGGCCCGAGGGCAATGAATTTGAGGTCTACGCCACGACATTTGTCATGGGTTCTGATCCGTACAGCGGCGAACACCTTCTGCTTGTCGAGCAGCCGTTTCACCTCAAGCTGCTGCTGGACGGCGAAGTCGACGCCGGGCAGGCGCTGATCTACAACTGGTATGGACGCCTGCTCGGCGAGACCAATCCAGCGACCGGCAACCTGTATCAGGAAGCGGACTTCAACCTGATCGACATGAATAAAATAGGCGCCGCGCTGCTGCAAGATCATGTCGTCGCGCGGGGCGATTGGCTGGCGCAAGAAGGGAACGAGGAGATAACGCTCGGCTTCCTCAGCGCGACGCTGCGGGGCTGGATCTACTGCCGCGACAATGCCGATAACTGTGTGCGCATCTTATTGGAAATCGATCCGGCGCTCGGCGAGAGCCATCAGCAGTGGCAGATGAACGAAGTCAACAAGCTGATTTGGCCCGCGCCGACAGGCATCGGCATGATGGACGGCGAGTCCTGGGATCAGTCCGTGGAATGGCTGCTGACCTTTGGCGCGCTGGACGACGAGCCGGCGCCGGGCGCGTATCGCGAGGACCTGCTCGCGAGGGCGCTGGCATCGCTGCTGGAAGACGGGCTTGATGTGAAGGGCGAGGACTGGCAGGCGGACTCCATTTCCGTGCGTGCAGGCGGACGATAACTGAGCGCTCGGGCGCCATTGTCGGGAAGAAGACTCACATGCCCAAGATCTTCGTCGTCGGCAGTTACAATACCGGGCTGACCATCCGCGTGCCGCGCATGCCCGCGCTTGGCGAAAGCCTGGTCGGCGACTCCTTCGATATGGGTCCCGGCGGCAAAGGCAGCAATCAAGCGATTGGCGCGGCGCGGCTGGGCGCGGATGTCCGCCTGCTCGTCTGCCTCGGCGATGATATCTTCGCCGAAAACGCGCTGCGGCTCTACCGGCGCGAGGGCATCGCCATCGATCTGGTTCATCAGCTCGCAGGCGCAAGCAGCGGCATCGGTTTCGTCAACATCGTTCCATCGGGCGAAAACTGGATCACGGTCGACCTTGGCGCCAATCTGCAAATGACGCCACAGCATGCGCGCGATTGCGCCGCCGAGATCGGCGATTGCGACATCCTGATGACGCAGTTGGAGATTCCCATCGAGACGGCCGCCGCGGCGCTTCGGCTGGGAAAAGAAAGCGGCGCAACAACGATTTTGAATCCGGCGCCGGCGCAGCCAGTCAAACGGGAACAATTAGCCGATGTTGACATCCTCACGCCGAATGCCAGCGAGGCACGCATTTTGCTCGGTCTGCCGCCCGATGACCCCAGCCCGCCCCGTGATTTGGCGCAGCGTCTGCTCGGCTTGGGCGTCGATTGTGTGGTAATCACGCTCGGCGGAGACGGCGCGCTCATTGCCGATGGCGTAGGGACGACGCGTATACCGGCGGTTTCCATTCAGGTGGTCGATGTCACCGGCGCTGGCGACAGCTTCAATGCCGCGCTGGCCGTCTCCTTAGGCGAGGGGCTGGCGCTGCAAGACGCTGTCCAATTCGCCGTCCGGGCGGGCGCGTACACGGCGCTTCATTTGGGTGTTATTGATGGCTTGCCGACGCGCGCGGATTTGAAAGACTTAGGGCGCGAGAGCTAGCGATAGGCGAAGGGCCGCGCGCTAATCGGGGGAGTCTACCGGCGCCACCTGGAGGTCGATTCCACTGTCGAGAATGGCTCGCCGGGCTGGTTCGGCGATGCCGTCGTCAGTCACCAAGGTTTGCACATCTTGCGTGCCCAGGACTTGCGCCATGGCTGGGTAGCCGATTTTGCTGGAGTCGATGACGACGACCGTTGCTTCAGCCGAGCGTATCATCGATTTTTTGACAGCTGTATCCAGCATCTGCGAATCGGCCAAGCCGGCCGTCAGCGTAAAGCCGACGCCGGAGACAAATGCTTTGCGCGCGAAGAAATCGTCGAAGAAGCGCTCGGCAACGGGACCGACATAGGTCTGCGCCGTGGAGCTCAACAATCCGCCTGTGCACAGAATGGTGCTATCGGGCAGGTAACGAAAGAGCGCGTCAATCGTCCGAATGCTATTGCTTGCAATCGTGAGATTGCGCTTGCCCTGGAGGAAGGGTACGATTGCCCGCACAGTTGTTCCAGAGTCGAGAAATAAGACATCATTATCCTCGACGAAATTGGCTGCGGCATAGCGACCAATCGCGCGCTTCTCGGCCGCGCGCAGGATCGCGCGTTCAAGTTGATGCGTCTCGTTCCGTTGGAATGAGTCGCCGCTAAAAATGGCGCCCCCGTGCGACATGGAGACGGCGCCGGCTTCTTGCAAGATCTTCAGATCGCGCCGGACTGTCATGGTCGAGACGTGAAATCGCTCGCTCATGCTGATGATGGTGTCGCTGCCGACCTGCGCGAGGTGGCTGAGAATAGCTCGGCGTCTGACTTCGGGTAACATGATGTGTTGTTTCGTCCTCTATGTTGAGACTGGTTGCCAGTTTATTCGCCCTAATAGCATCATAGCCGACTGGCGGGATGTAATGTAAGACTCGCAATTTGTGCGAATTGCGATTTGATGGCGATGTCACTTAACTTCACATGACCCTTTGCATCGCGAAGTCGCCTCCTTGTACGTTGTCAGATTGTCCGGTTTGCGCGCTGAGCTTTGCGCATGGTCGCGTTCAAAGTCTATTGAAGAATGATGAACTCATGAGAACAATATCGAAGTATAACGCTTAACAGAAATGTAGCAAATGTATGAGCGACCGATGGATTGCGTTATTGACTCGTGATGGGCCGGCGATGCGCCGGATCAGGAGCCTGCGGCACGACGAAACCAGGCAGTGAAGGCCATGCGGTTGGTATGGGCGGCCGGCAATTTGATCAATCGATTCGATAGCGCTCAATTGTCTCCTCATTTAACGTAAGCCCGAGGCCAATCCCTTCGTTCGGTCTCAAGACACCGTCCTGGAAATGAATCGACTCTCTCATCACTGAATGCCGCAACGAATTATACAGCTGATTATATTCGTAAATCAGGAAGTTGGGCATCACGGCGCAGGCGGCGATCGCGGCGATGATGCCGAGCCCCGCGCCCACCCCGTGCGGCGCGACTTTCACATTCTCCAGCGCCGCCATATCGGCAATCTTCATGATGCCGGTGACGCCACCGCAGCGGGTGATGTTGGGCATGACCACATCGACCGCTCCCGCCTTGATCAAATCGCGGAATTGCGTCCAGCTTCCCAGCCACTCGCCGGAGACGACCGGGAGATCAACCCGCCGCCGAATCCGCGCCAGGTCTTCCGGGTATTCCGGGTGTGCCGGCTCTTCCAGCCAATAGACATCCAGCTTCACCAGCTCTTTCGCCAGCGCAATCGAATCAGACGCGGTGTAAGCGCCATTGGCATCGACCAGAAGCTTGACCTCGTTGCCGAGCGCGTCGCGCGCCGCTTCCGCATGTTCCAAATCCTGGCTGATGCCGCGGCCGATCTTGAGCTTGACGGCGCGGAATCCCTGCTGAAGAAACTCGCGCGCCTTCTCCGCCGATTCTTCCGGCGTCGCCATATAGGGAATCGGGCTGGCGTAGCAATCGACCGTGTCGCGCATGAGACCGCCCAGCAGATTTACCAGCGAATCGCCGTAGATTTTCCCGCGCAAATCCCAAAGCGCCATATCGACGCCGCTGATGCCCATGGGCGCAAAGCGCATCGCCTCGTTCATCGCCGTCCACAGCGCGAGATGATGGCGCGGATCGCGGCCCAGCAGCAGGGGCGCCAGCACTTCATTGATATGCGCCGCCGTGCCGCGCGGACCGGGACGCCCCATCGCTTCGCCAATGCCGACCAGTCCCTCGTCGGTGGTGATGCGCACGATGACGGCCCCCTGACCGAGCAGCGGGTTGTCGCGCATGCTGAAAGCCGGCTGCGAGAGTTCGGGCGGGACGACATCGAGCGCCTCGGCGAAGGCTGCGAAGAGGGGGATGGCTTCGACTTTGCTGATTTTCATTAGTCTATACTTGACTCGTACGGAGAGTTGATCACATCGTCGACAGCGGAATTATGCATAAGTCTATTGCTGTTTGAAAAGCATTGAATCCGGAATGTCAGGGCACCTAATTAGACGCAGCCGCTTCTGGAAAAGTGATTCGCTATCGCCTTCTTCCACTTCTTTTTGCTGTGGATCGTAATGGCCGGTGTTGAAGCCCTCGAATCGCTGCAACAATTCGTACGTTTCTGCGTCCCAAATACGAATATCGAATTGGCCCACTATGGCGAGTTTTTCGCCCGCGGGGTGCCAGGCGATTGAATCTCGGAACTGGTCGTCGTTCCCTTGGACATAGCTGCCCTGCAATTCCGTTATCAGGTTATGGCTTTCGCCATTGAAGACGGCGATTCGACAGCGACCCGAATTGCCATTGGTCGCGATTTTCTTGCCGTCTGGGGAATAGGCAATGGCGACGCCGTGCCACTCTTCATACCAGTAGTCGCTTAGAGTGATGGTGTTATCCAGGCTATAGATGCGCTCTCTAGTCCCAGCGAGCAGGTCAAAGGAATAGGCATATCCATGAAGGGCGCGCCCGGACCGGTCGCAACTTGCTGGCATCTCCACTACACCTGAGAAGTGCCGCCCGGGTTCAATGCGGTGCGTTACTCTGTTCCGAAGGATGTCAACGACGGATATATCGCTCCAACCAATGATAGCAATCGTGCTTTCGTCTGCCCAGCAAACTGCTGTCGCGGTTTTCGCATAAAAGGAATACTCTGCTTCCCCAGTTATTGCATTCAAAATCGTAGCGCGGCCTCCTGAGTGTCCAACAAGTATGCGCCGATCACGCGGATGCCACTCAATCGGCGCGCTCGGTCTCGGGAAGTGAATGACGTTGCTCACTTCGCGTTTGACGGCGTCCACTATCAAGATTGGAAAATCGTCCCCACGGACCCGGCCACTCGGGCTGGAGTGGGGAAACACTCTATTCGCCAGCGCAATTAAGCTGCCATCAGCGCTCCAGTCCATGGTCGTCGGCGCGAATCCCTTAAATTGCGGTATTGCGACGAAACCGACTTCGTTAAGGGTATCGTCGAAAAACCACAGGCCGCTGCTGCTGCCAATAGCTAGCGTGTCGCCATCCGGGCTCCAGGCGATAGTAAAGGCCCAGCCCAGATCTTGTGCAAGGGTAGGGCTACTCAGAGAAAAGGCGCAGAGTGTTGTCAAAAATAGGAAGAGGCGTCGCAAGATAGTTTTCAAGGCCTTGTCAGGATATGCCGATTTCTTAATCAGGACACTTGGTGTAGTTGCTGTACATTTCCAGCCGCCGCTCATCGTCGCTCAAGTGCTCGTCAGGGTCGATCAGTTGGTGATCGCCAACTTCGAATCGATCATAGCGATGCAATAGTTTGTAAGACCTTGCTTCCCACAGTCGTATGTCAAATTGCCCGACGGCGGCGATCAGGTCGCCCGTCGGCTGCCATGAGATCGTGTCCTGATAAACGAGAACATCGTGCAGGCGCGAAAAGCTGCCCTGCAATTCCGCAAGCAATTTGGCAGTCTGTGCATCATAGACACCAAAGCGACACAAGCTAATATTGCCATGCACGACGAATCGCCGTCCATCTGGCGACCAGGCTACATCTACCACATCGCGCTGGTAGTCAGCGAATGTCGTAGTTTCTACGTTGCTGATCACAAGTTCACCAGACTTAAGATCGACAACTCCTTTACGCGATACTAGTTTTCGATCTTGATAGCAATCGACATTTTCCAAGTCCCATATTTCAAGCTTGTTCAGCGTCGCTTCTGTCTCTACGTCGATGATATATATGTCGTAGCTGCCTATAGCTGCGATGGTGTTGGCGTCGAGCCAGCAGACCGATGTCGCGTAGTTTCTGAGAGAGCGATCACTTAACACCTTGTCGCTCAGAACTTGCTCCACCTTGCCAGTGATCGCGTCCCAGATGAGAATTCTTGATTCCATGCCCGCCATTATCAGATTCTCTTGCGGATGCCAACGTAGCACGGTCGTCAGACTTCCTTCGTCGATCTGAGAGATGACTTCCAACCGATTGAAATCAATGATCAGAATTGGCGCGCCAATGACATTTGGAGCGCGCGCTACCGCTATGGCAAGCAGATCGCCTTTAGCGCTCCAATCCATTGTCGTCGGTGAAAAGCCTTTCATTTCAGGCGTCGCGACATATCCCGTTTCGTTGAACTCAGTATCAAAGAACCAAACTCCGGTGCTGCTGCCGACCGCGATCGTCTCGCCATCCGGGCTCCAGTCTATGGCCGTCGCCCAGCCACGCTCCTGCGCATAGCCGATGCCGCTGAACGCCAGCGCCCACGCCAGCGCCAGAAATGCAATAATTCGGCACATTCGTATCTTCATTCTCTTCCGCACTCAAGACTTGGCCGTAGTATATGCGGATGCACATGAACCGGCCTGAAACGGCGGGAAGACGTATGGCAAAGCGGTGGATGGGGCGGGATGCCCCTAGCCCAACACCGGATTCAAACGCGTCGCCGCCAGATCGCCCGGCTCTGTCCCCGGTAGCCAGTGGTCGCGGTCGTTGACGCGGTGCTTGTTGTCCAACCCGCTCACCCTAGTGCCATCGGCGTAGTAGATCACCGTCATCGCCGGGCGCATGCGCTCGGAGAAGTTGGGCGGCGCCGAATGCAGCGTCCAGCCGCTGTGGAAGGTCGCCGAGCCCGCCTTCATCTCAGCGGCTTGCCCCAGTTTGAAGCCCTTGCGTTCGACGAAGGCGCGCAACTGCGTCTCCGACTCATCGGAAATCGGGATATCGCCTAGATAGCCCTCCGCTTGCGAGCCGGAAGCGAAGCGCAGCGTACCCATATCCGCCGAGATATCGGCTAGCGTCATCCACATGGTGATGGTCTTATTGGTCGCCAGCGGCCAATAATGCTGATCTTGATGCCAGGGCGTGATGCCGCCGCCCGCCTCCTTGAACAGCGCTTGATCGTGATAGAGGCGAACCTTGTCCACGCCCATCAGCCGCGCGGCGATGCCGGCGAAACGCTTCGCCGTTACGAATTCCTTGACCAACCCGTTGTGCTCCCACAGGTTGGTCGTCTGCAAGAAGGCTTTGCCGTAGGTATCGCGGTCTTTCAGGGCGCGCGTTTCTTTGTTGCGCTCAGCGACCGTCTGCTCGATGGCTTCTTGGTAGGGCGGGATGTAAGCCGCGTCCAGGACATTTTCCAGCAGGATATGACCATCCCGCTGATACTGCGCCACCTTGTCTTCAGTTAGTGGATAAAGGGTATCCAGCATCATATTGATACTTCTCGCATTTGAGATATTCTCTGTGCCCTCTGTGTCTCTGTGGCAAACCACTAATGATCGTGCTCGACATCCACGTGCGGCACCAGCACCATGAAGCCGGCGCTGTCGCCCATCATCGATTTGACGCGATTGTCGTCAAAGCGCTCGCCGTAGAGTTCGGGCGCATTGGCGGCGCAGAGTGTGCCGAACGCGGGTTGGGCATAGGGCAGGTGAGTCGTGCCCCGCGCCAGGATATGCCGGTGGTTGGTCGCGCCGTTGGCGTCAGCGCCTTCATAATGCGCTTTGTTGCTGCCGTGATCCCAGGCGATGCGCGAGCGGGCGTTGCAGTAATGGCTGACGAAAGCCCGCCGTGGTCGATCCGACTTGTTGCGGTGCGAGCGATGGAAAACATGACCACCGAAGAAGACGACATCGCCCGGCTCAGCGTTTATCGGCACTTCCTCTTCATATTGCAGTGCCACCTGCGCCAACGTGTTTAATTCCACATCGGGGTGGCTGACGCTCTTGACCGCTTCGATGTCACGCAGGATGGTATCGCCCTGCTGGGTCACGCCATCGCAATCGGGATAGATCGGCTCATGCTGGGAGCCCGGCGTCATCCAAAGGCAGCCGTT
>WTGC01000030.1 GCA_011523705.1 Chloroflexota bacterium
ACCCAGAACAACCTGTTTACAAAACAGGTGCTCTGCCAATTGAGCTATGGTGGCGCAACCGCGAAATTGTACCACGCCGGCAGAGCGCGCTCAAGGTTTGCTTCCCGCGACGACACGTCATTTTACGACGCCGCGCCCGCGCTGTCAAGACAGGTTGAGTCAGCCCTCAGCCGAATCGGGATCGAGAAATTCGGGGCGCGCCCAAGCCGGATCCGGGTAGGCATAAAAGCCGCGCCCGCTCTTCACGCCCAGCTCGCCCCGCTCCACTCTCTCGGTCAGGATTGGCTTCGGCAGATCTTCCGGATCGCCGCTCTCCGCCGCATAGCGCAGCTCGATATCACGTATAACATCCAGTCCAATTCGATCCATCTGCGCGAAGGGCGGCGGTTTCTCGCGCCCGAACTTGATCATCCAGGCGCGGTCGATGTCTTCTATGCTGGCAACGCCGCTGTCAGCCACGCGCATCGCCTCTTTCTTGACCGCCCGCCACACCCGATTGAAGACGAAGCCGGTGCTCTCTTTCTCGACGCGCAAGGGCAGTATGCCAATCGCGCGCGCAAATGCCGTCAGCGCATCGAGCACTTCCGGAACTGTGCAACTGCCTCCGCCAACTTCAACCATCGGACTATCCCAAACCGGCAGATAAAAGTGTAAATTGGCGACCCGCTCTCGCCGCTCGGTCGCGTCTTCCAGCGCGCTGACGCGGATAGACGAGCTGTTGGTGGCGATGATGGCATCGGCCGGCAACAGGCGATCAAGCTGGGCGAAGACCTCCCGCTTGAGCGCAATCCGTTCCGGAACGGCTTCAATCGCCAGGTCGGCATCGCGCAGCGCTTCCGCCAGCTTCGGCTGGTAGCAGATCTTATCGAATATGCGAGACGCCACGTCCGCAGACAAGGCACCCGAGGCCACCCATTCGTCCACCATGCCCCGCTGCCAGTGCTCAGCTTCGGTCAACACACTGGCGGCCAAATCAAAGAGCGCAACCGGGAAACCTTGCCGGGCGCATTGCAGGGCGATTTGCCGCCCCATCGTGCCGGCGCCGATCACCGCCAATTGCTTGATCTCGCTCATGACGATTCTCCCGTGCCAAGGTCAGCCGGCGTGGAAAACGCCTCCAGCAGTCGCGACATCGCCGCGTAACGTTTGTCGCGCTCAATCAGCAAGGCTGCTCGCTCGTCTTCGCTGTAGTCATAAAATCCCGCCAGCGTCTTGGCGCCGTGACGCCCTTCAGCCACGATCTCCCGCAGTTGCTCCGGTGCCTCCCAGTCAGCGCCCAATCCTTCCGCCAGCACATCCATGATATTGACATAGACATCGAGGCCCGCCATATCGGCGATTTGAAAGGGACCATAGAAGGGCAGCCGGAAGCCGAAGCTGCTGCGCACCACTTCATCAATCTCTTGCGGCGTCGCCAAGCCCGCTTCCGCGCAAGCCAGCGCCTCGCGGAAAAGCGCAAACTGAATCCGATTGGCGACAAAGCCGGGACCGCTGCCGACCGTCGCCGGCTTCTTGCCGATCGCCAGCAGGAATTCGCGCGCGCGCTCCACAACCGCCGGATCCGTATGCGCCGACGGGATGACCTCGACGGCGGGCGTCCACTCCGGCGGATTGAACCAGTGCAAGCCCAGGAAGCGCTCCTTGAGATTGACGAATGCGGCGAGCTCGTCAATCGGCAGCGAAGACGTATTGCTGGCGATTATCGCGTCCGCCGGCGCCCCGGCATCGCAAGCGGCCAGCACCTCGCGCTTGATCTCGACCTGCTCCGGCGCCGCCTCAAATGCGAGATCGGCGACAGCAACCGCCGCCGCAATGTCGCTTGCCGCGCGAACAGTCCGCGCCGCCTCGAGAGCGGAATCTGGCAATAGACCGGCATCGACATGACGTTGGACGCGCTCCGCCAGGCGCTCCAGCGCGCGCCGCGATGCATCTGGCGTCTCGTCGACGAGCGTGACCTCCAGCCCGGCCAGTGCGAAGCATTGGGCGACGCCCAAGCCCATCGTGCCGGCGCCGATGATGGCCGCTCGCTCGATAGCGTTCATGCAGCTTACCGATCAAACCATAGCCGCGAGATCGCTTGACCGGATAGGTCAGGATGCCACTCGCCAACGAGAATCAACATGTCCGCCAGTATCTGATCCGTGTAGACAATGACTGTTGAGTGCGGTACCATAATGCCGCCAAAAGACTGCAGGAATTCGACCGCCTCTGTCCGTTCCAATTCGGTCTCGCCCGGCGCCCGCGCAAAGGCGCGCTCCCACCAAGCATCAAGCATGGTTTTATCGATTCCGTACTGGATGCAGTATTGCCGCAGGGGGCTCGCCACCTCCCTTTGATCCGCGACAAAAGCCTGATAATCCGAATAGCGGATGGACTTGGCGGAGGAATACTGACGATTACCACCGATTAAATGAGCGGAAAGATTTTGGCTTTCTTTCAGCATGCAGGCAGCAATCTGTTGCGCCCAGTTAAAGGCGTACAATTCGATGTGAGATTCGGTCACAACAATAGACGCCATCTCGAGTTTGGCGGCTTTTTCCGCTAGCTCGCTTTTCAATTCGACCAATTCGCCTGTCGTGGTCGCCAATTGATCCGATACAAGCTGAAACTCAGCAGTTGTCGCGTCGAGATCTCTCTCCAACTCGGCGATATGACTCAATGCGCCTTGGGCGCCGTCGACAATCAAAACAACTACAATTACGACGGCGACAAGTACCGCGGCAAATTTAACCCAGAATCCTGACTGCCCGATTAGGCTGTGCTTCTGTTTCATCTAACTCTCCGTGTATAGCTCTTCATCGGCTCAATAATTGCAAATGATTTAGAATGATTCATTCGCAACAGCAGGTTGCAGTTTTCAAGGTCTTATGCACACAAAAAATAAGAGCAAAACACCCCGTCAGGAGCGTTCTGCCCTTGTATTCGTCTGAAAGATCGGATTCTTCGCAACGAACCCGCAGCGACCGCCTAACGGCGCCGGCCCGGACGGCGACCGCGCCGCCCATCCACCACCAGCATTTCCTCGCTGACGTACTGCGATTCATAGGCGTAGGCTTGCATCTGCATCGCCTGCGCCTGCGCCGCGACCACCGTGCCGCAACCCAAGCTAGCGTTGTTCAAGCAGCGCAGCACATCCTGCCCCGGCGCCGTCGTCGTCAGAATGACTTGGGTCCGCTCGGCGTAGGAGGCGTATTGCTCGACCTCGTGCAGCGCCTCTTGCCCGCTATAGTACATGGCGCCGGCATCGCTTTCGACAAACATGCGCACCTGCGAAGCGGCGAAACGCTCGCGATAAGCCGTTTGCATCTGGCGCTCGCTCGTCACGATCACGCTCCACTGAGGCTGGTTGCGCAGCCGCTGCAACTCCATTTGCGTCGCGCGCAGCGCCCTGTCAGTCGCGATGAGCTGCTCATTGCGCTGCTCAAGCGCCTGCAAGGTATAGCCCCAGCGCTGCTTCAGCTGATCCTTGGCGTGATTCAGAATCACGATCTGGTTGCCAGCCGCTTCCAGCTGCTGCTGGCCAACCTCCAACTTGCGCCCCAGCCTGTCCACTTCCGTGGCCGCGCTGGCGAGCGCATTCTCGGCGGCGACCAATTCCGTACGAGTGTTGTCAAGCGCGTTGCGCGTCTTGCCAAGCTCGTATTGGCTGGCCGCCAGGGCTTCATGCGCCGCGGACAACTCGCTCGTCAGATTCTTCACACCGCCGAAGACCAGCACGGCGATGATAACGAAGGTGATGAGCAAGCCGAGAAGCCGCGACCAAAACGGTGACTTTCTCTCTACACGCTTCATTTCGACCTCCAAATAACTATGCATTTTTACCGCGCACACTGCGTGATTCTAACACAGTATGCGTTCATTCCCCACTAGTGTATCGCACTTGTTTCGATTATGCCAACATTTGTCCCTTTTCGGATGGCCAATTTGACCTCGCCGATCGCTTTGGTCACCTCAATGTCGCGCGGGCAAGCCGGCGTGCAGTTGAAAATCGTGCGGCAGCGCCAGACCCCGTTCGGCTCGCTGAGAATATCCAGCCGCTCGCCCCCCGCCTGATCGCGGCTGTCAAAGATGAAGCGATGCGCCCCGACAATGGCGGCCGGACCCACATAATGCCCGTTCGCCCAGAAACTTGGACATGAAGTCGTGCAGCAGGCGCAAAGGATGCACTTGGTCGTATCATCAAACTGCTCGCGGTCGGCTTGCGTCTGCAGGCGTTCGCGGCCGTCTGCCGGCAGCGGATCATCATTGACGAAGAAGGGCATTACCTGCTTGTAATGATCGAAGAAGGGCTCCATATCGACGATCAGATCCTTAATTACCGGCAACCCCAATATCGGCTCCACCTGGACTTTATCGCCCACATCGCGGATGAGTATCTTGCAAGCCAGCCGGTTGACGCCATTGATGCGCATGGCATCGGAACCGCAGACCCCGTGCGCGCAGGAACGCCGCAGCGACAGCGACCCGTCCTGCTCCCACTTAATGCGGTGCAGCATCTCCAGCACGCGGTCGGTAGGGTCGACATCTTTCAGCAGGAATTCCTGCCAGTAAGGCTTTGCAAGATCCGGCAAATCCGGGTTCCGCCGCCTGATTTTGAAAGTTACGTCCATTCATTCACATCCAGTCTACATGCGGATAAGCATGACAAGCGCCAGGCCATAGATGGAGACGGCAATACAAGCCGCAAAAATGACGCGGTCTTCTTTCGATAAAGACTTGATGCAGTATTCGATCTTCACCGCTTCAATCAGCAGCGCTCCCGCCGCTTTGAGCATGTAATAGTGAATATACAATTGAAGCTTGCGCAGATGCAAATAGAAATACTGTAGCAGCAAGCCATAGAATCGTAATACGTCAATGATTGTTCTCACCGCCCGCTTGTCCTTCATATCGGTCTATCCAGCATCTGATAGCGCAGCGCCCTGCCATGAAGGTGACTTCCGCACTAGTACACGCGCTCGACCGGACGGAACTTCTGCTGTGCTTCCGGCAAGCCCCGTTCCACTTCCTCCTCCCACAGCGACAGGTCCACTTTCTTGTCGAAGTGGGCTTTATAAGCTGGCTCGCTCAAGGCGCCGCTCTGGTAAATCAGCGAATGCTTCAGCCAGTTTTCATCATCGCGCTGCTTGAAATCTTCGCGGCTATGGGCGCCTCGGCTCTCCTTTCGCTCCAGCGCCGTCCGCGCCGTGACATCCGCCAAATCCAGAAGACAGCCCAATTCCCAGGCTTCCATCAAATCGGTGTTGAAAACGCGCGACTTGTCGTCAATTTGCAGGTCCTTATAGAAGCGCTCGCGCAATGCCGCCAGGTCTTCTATGCCCTTCTGCAGCGTTTCTTCGGTGCGGAAGACGCCCACGTTTTCCATCATCGTTTCCTGCATCAATTGCCGCAACTCGCCGGGGCGCGATTTGCCGGCGCCTTGACGAATCCGCTCGAACTCCGCCTCAATCTCCGCGCCGGCGTCTCTTGGCAGCGGCGCCCAGTCCGCCCCCTGGACGTACTCGGCCATTTTCATGCCGCCGCGCCGCCCGAAGACGACCAAATCGACCAGCGAATTGGTGCCCAGCCGATTGGCGCCGTGCACGCTGACGCAAGCGGTCTCGCCAGCGGCGTATGCGCCCGGCATCACCCTGCCAGCCGCGTCAATGACGACCTCGGCATCCACGTTTGTCGGAATCCCGCCCATGGCGTAATGCGCCGTCGGCTGCACCGGCATCGGTTCATGAACCGGATCGACGCCCAAATACGTACGGCAAAAGTCGAGGATATCGGGCAGCTTGCGCTCAACCATGCTCTCGTCAATGAAGTCGGCCCGGTCGCGCCCTTCTTCGGCGAAGTAACGATTGACCGTCTGCGGACGCACATCCAGGTGCATATAACCGCGATTCTTGATGCTGCGCCCCGCGCGTGTCTCGAGGTAAATGGCGCGGCTGACCACATCGCGGCTGGCCAAATCCTTGGCGCTGGGCGCGTAACGCTCCATGAAGCGCTCGCCAACGCTATTGATCAGTACGCCGCCCTCGCCCCGAACGCCCTCCGTGATCAAGATGCCCATTCGATAGATGCCGGTCGGGTGAAATTGAAAGAACTCCATATCTTGCAGCGGAACGCCCCGCCGCAGCGCGATCGCCGCCCCGTCGCCGGTCAATGAATGCGCGTTGCTCGTCACCGACCAGCAGCGCCCCCAGCCCCCCGATGCGAAGAAACTGGCTTTGCCGTGGAAGATGTGAAATTCACCCGTGCCCAACTCGATGGCGACGACGCCAGCGACCGCCCCGTCCACGACGATCATATCCACCACTTGAAACTCGTCATAGAAGTTGACTTCGTTCTTGATGCACTGCTGATAGAGCGTCTGCAAAATCATATGCCCGGTGCGGTCGGCCGCGTGGCAGGCGCGCCGCACCAACTCTTCGCCGAAGTTGCGCGTATGCCCGCCGAAGCGCCGCTGGCTGATGCGCTTTGCCGATGTGCGGTCGAAGGGCAAGCCCATGTGCTCGAGCTCGATGACGGCTTCCACCGCGTTCTCGGCCAGGATCTTGGCCGCATGCTGATCGGTCAGATAATCGCCGCCTTTGACCGTGTCATAGGTGTGATAAATCGGTTTGTCTTCGTCCAGGTTGCCCAGCGCCGCGCCAATGCCGCCCTGCGCCGTGCCGGTGTGACTGCGCGTCGGATAGAGCTTGCTGACCACCGCGACATCGGCGCCGCCCTGGCTGGCATAAAGCGCCGCCATCAGCCCCGCGCCGCCCGCGCCGATTATGATCGCATCATGCTTGTGAATTTGCATTCAGCCCCCGCTAGTCGATCGATTCAGCATCGCCCCTATTCGTCATTGCTCAGAAACGCTTCCAGCTCGGGCGGCAGCTCTTCGCCGCGCAATTCGTATATCTCCGCCGTCGCCGCCATCGCTTCATCGACGATGTCTCTCTCAAGCGGAACCAGCAGCGAGGCCCCGCCCACCGCCAGCAGCACCGCCGCCATTACTGTGCAAAGCGCGACCGCCGTCCGCCTGGCGAAGTCGTTGCCGCTGGTGTAATCGGTCAAGACATAACGCAGCCCGTTGAAGCCGTGAATCGTCACCAACACCAGCAAGAACAAATCATAGACGCGCCAGACGAAGAGCCCGCCGGCGGCATAAGACCAGCGATGATAAACAAACTCGACCGCGCTCGGCACCGCGCCGATCGTCCCGTTGCTCGCCATCGTGCCAGCCACCGCTTGCGCCGCCGTGATGTCAAAGACGCCCTGCACCACATGCATCAGCGCCAGATGACCGAAGACCAGCGGCAGGATCAGGATGCCGCTCAAGCGCATGAAACTCCACCAGAAACGCTCAATCGGGCTCGCCTGCGGATACTTGCCCCGCGCCGGCGCCTCGCCTCGGATCAGGCTGTAAAGCGCCGCCAGGACGATCGCCGCAGCCAGCACGCCGACGAAACCAGCGATGAAGGGCAACTGCTCGAGAATCGAGAAGACCACCACATCCAGCATCTTGTCGCTGGCGATGGCCGCCTCGGTCATATAGAAATCGACGACATGAGACAGCATGCCCAGAAAGACCGGCGCCAACACCAGCAAGGTCAAAACCAGCACCGCCGCCGCCGCCTGCCCTTGATGCCGCCAAAGCTCCGGCTTGTAATCGAATATCACGATGCGCATGCCATTGAAGGCGTGGTAGACGACCGCGAACACCAGGCCGAATTCGCCAATCGTGAATAGGGGCGATTGATAAGCGGCGATGGCTTTGACATAGAGATCGGGATAAAAGACCGCCCACGAGGTGTCGATCACATGCAGCGCCAGGAAAAGCACAACGCCGACGCCGGTGAGGCGATGCAGCACCCAACTCCACTGCCCGATCGCGCCGCGGTAACGCAAAGTCTCCCGCACGGTTAGCACTAGAGATGTCAAGCGATTCCCTTTCGATTTACAGCCGCGCCGTAACGCCGCTCATTATAACACGGGCAAGTGTAGGCGAAAGGGCAAGCGTGAAGCACGCTCACACCTGGACTTGGGATAGTGGTAAAATGCGAGCGTAAAGCGACCGACTGCTCAAATGGGGGATGACGATGGATGACTTGGCCGCGTTGATCGGCGGGCTGCATGGCCTCAGCATCGCGCTAGGCTTGGGCATCGGCTTGGTCGGCGGCTTTGTCTTCGCCATGCTGACCTACCGCTTCTATGGCCGGAATTTCCGCAACACCTTTGACCAGCTCTCCGACGACATGAAGGCGGCATTCAAGGGCCTCACCTCTGAAGCCTTGGCCAGCAGTCAACAAGAGCTGGTTTCTCTGGCCGACCGCGAACTGGGAAAAAAGACCGAGCAGCACAGCACCGAGCTCGATTCGAAAAAGGAACTCATCGACACCACGCTGGAGCACATGTCCGAGACCTTGAAGACGGTGCCGACCGAACTGGAAAAGAACCAGAAGAATGTAAGCGACGTGCTGGACAAATCGGCCGAACAGTTGAAGGAATCGAATCAGAATTACTTGAACCAACTGACGGAAAGAGCGGAGACGCAGACAAAAGCGCACAACAAAGAACTCGAAACGAAGAAGGAGCTCATCGACCAGCGCTTGACCGATATGGATGTCAAGTTGGGCAAGGTCGAGCGACTGGTGCAGGACTTGCAGACAGATCGAAAAGCGCAGTACAGCGCGCTCGGGCAGCAGCTGCAGGGCTTGACCACAACCACCGCTTCCTTGCAAAAGGCGCTCGCCGACAATCGGGCGCGCGGCCAATGGGGCGAACGGATGGCGGAGGATATGCTCAATTTCATGGGCTTGGTCGAGGGAATCAATTACATCAAGCAGAGCGCCATTGAAGCCGGCACGCGTCCTGATTTTACCTTCCTCTTCCCCAACCAGAAGTCACTGAATATGGACGCGAAGTTTCCCTTGGACAACTATCTCCGCTATATCGAGGCGGATAATGACTCGGATAGGAGAGAATTCAGCCAGAAGTTCTTGCGTGACGTGAACCAGCGCGTCACCGAAATCCAGAAGCGCGACTATATCGCCGCCGGAACGCTGGATTGCGTGCTGATTTTCATTCCCAACGAGCAAGTCTATCGCTTCATCTATGAAGAAGACCAGCGCATCATCGACAATGCGCTCAAGCAGAAGGTCATCATGTGCTCGCCCTTGACGCTCTACGTCGTGCTAGCGGTCATTCGGCAGGCGGCGCAGAACTTCAATATTGAGCAGCGCTCGCAAGAGATCGTCGACGTCGTCAACGACATTCGCCAGGAATGGGACAAATATACCGGGCAGATGGATAAGCTGGAAAGAAGATTCAAAGGCATGCACGACGACTTTCACGCTTTGACCGGCACCCGAACGAGGCAGTTGGATAGAAAATTCGTGAAAATAGACAACGTCACCAGAAGCAATGAATTGCAAGCCGGCGCCGAAATGAAGCTGCCCCAACTGCCCGATGGTCCGGCAAAGGCGACCGACGAACTGCCCTTCTAGGATTATCGCAAAATGCAATCCTTATGCGAAAGCAACCGACGCTAGATCGGATCAGAATGTAACTGACCGTCCGCCCTCGTGAACGGACACAGATTCCTTCTGAAGACGCCCGGTTCAGCTCCCCTTCCGAAGGTCTGTGTCTACGCGACCCTAGCTCGCTGGAAGTCCGCCCCCCGTTGAGCGGGGAGACCGAGGGGGGAACAGGGCCCGGGGGATGGGGTAAACAAAGGTTCTAGCTGCCGGCGACCGCCTCCCGCTCCGCCATCAATTCCATCAGCGTCTTAGCAATTAGTTCCGGGCTATGCCGGATCGTGTCCTGCTTCTGCCACAGCGCCCGCTTGCCGGACTTGGTATCGGCGACGTCAGCCAGCTTGGGCCGGACATTCATCGTCAAGATATTGTGAAACTCATGGGAAGAAGGCAGCAAAACATCGACCTTCTCCCGCGCGTACAAGTCCATCAACTCGTCGCTCGGATGCGATGAATTGAGCACGACATAATCGAGTACGCCAATGCCCAGGTAAGAAATCACCTGCTGCACATGATCGGACAACGTGTAGTCGTCAGTCTGCCCCGGCTGCGTCGTCGTATTGCAGACGTAGACTTTCAGCGCCTTCGAGTCGCG
>WTGC01000157.1 GCA_011523705.1 Chloroflexota bacterium
CGCCGGCCGTATCGGACAACTCAAACCAGTCCTTCTCAACCCGCCTCTACCAACTGACACAGCGGCAGCGGCACTGGTTCTTCATAGCGCCGGCGCTGATCATCCTACTGCTGGTCGTGATATACCCGATCATCTTCTCGACCGGCGTTTCGCTCTTTCGCGTCACCTTCGCCTCGCAGTCGCGGCCCTTTGTTGGCTTGCAGAATTTCGAGCGCATGTTGAGCAACGACGACTTCATTCAGAGCGCGCTCAACACGCTCTATTATGTGGTCTTCTCGGTTTCCGGCTCCTTTCTGCTGGGCTTTGGCGTGGCGCTGCTGATACGCCGTATCACCGCAGGCAAAGAGCTGCTGCGCCTGATCCTCATCATCCCCATCACCATGGCGCCAATCGTCGTCGGGCTGATGTGGAACTGGATGCTGGACCCGCTCTTCGGGCTGGTCAACTGGTTTCTCGGCTTGCTTGGCATCCCCGGGCAGACGATGCTGGCGCAGGCCAGCACGGCCCGGCTGACGGTCGTGCTGGTGGATATCTGGCAGTGGTATCCGCTGGTCTTTCTCATCATTGAGGCGGGCATGGCGACCTTGCCGCGCGCGCCCTTTGAATCGGCGCGGCTGGAAGGGGTGTCATCCTGGATGATCTTCCGCCGCCTCACGCTGCCCATGCTGCGCCCGGTTATTCTGGTGGCGCTGCTGCTGCGCACGGTCGATGCTTTTCGCACTTTCGATATCGTGCGCGTCATGACCGATGGCGGGCCTCACCTCACCACTGAGACGCTGAGCCTGTATCTCTACCGCACCGCTTTCACTTTCAGCAAGCTGAGCCGGGCGGCGGCCGGCTCCATCCTGATGCTGCTCTTCATCGGCTTGATCTCCGCCTTGATGTTCCGCTACTTGTATCGCGATGTCGAGGTGAGCTAGCCGATGCGCGTGCCGACCAGCGAACGCGTCCTTGCCTACGTCATCCTGATCGTGATGGCGATCTTGGTCATCGCGCCGGTGCTGGCGGGCAGCATCACCGCCTTCAAACCGCAGATCATCTGGGTCTCGAGCCCGCCGACTTGGATCTTCGAGCCGACGCTGGAAAACTTCGAGTTCGTCTTCTTCACGCGCAAGGGCTGGGTCTACTTGCGCAACAGCTTGATTATCTCGACAGGATCGGTCGCGGTCGCGCTGCTTTTGGGCGTGCCCGCCGCTTATGCTTTCGCTCGTTTCCGCTTTCGCAGTTCCAAAGCGCTGATGCAATGGCTGATCTCCCTGCGCATGATCCCGCCCATCGTGGTCGGCTTGCCCTTTTATGCCATGTTCCTCTATTTGGAACGGGGATTGGGCATTGGCTTGCGCGATACCTTCCCGGGCCTCATCATCACGTATCAGACATTTTTGCTGCCGCTGGTCATCTGGATGATGCGCGGTTATTTCGCCGAATTGCCGGCGGCGATGGAAGAAAGCGCCATGGTCGAGGGTTATACCCGTCTGGGCGCGCTCTGGCGCGTCGTGCTGCCGGTGGTCTGGCCTGGCATCGTGGCCACCGCCATCCTCAATTTCATTTTCGCCTGGAATGAATTTTTCCTGGCGCTGATCCTGGCGGGGAACCGCACCAGCACCTTGCCGATGACAGCTGGCACCTATATCGTGCGCACGCGCGTGGAATGGGGCAATCTGTTCGCGGTGAATCTGATCATCATGGTACCAGTCATCCTGCTGACAATCGCCTTGCGGCGGCAGTTGGTCAAGGGGCTGACATTTGGCATTTTGGAGTAGGGGAACTAACCCCTCCCCCCGACCCCCTCCCCGAAGCATCAGGGAGGGGGAGCGCATCGTCCGAGCGGTGTTCAGGTTTGCGCTAAACGAATGGGTCGCGGAGGCGTCGAAAACAGTTGCGTCTTGACTGATTTTGCGGTCGCCAGAAATGACAGATATGACAGCTGCAGGAAAATTATGAAAGTCGTACTGCAAGACCTGGTCAAGCGCTTCGCCGATTCCGATCGCGCGGCGGTCAACAAGATCAATCTGGTCATTGAAGAAGGCGAGTTGGCGGTCTTGCTGGGGCCATCAGGCTGCGGCAAGACGACGACCTTGCGCATGATCGCCGGCTTGGAGCAGCCCGACAGCGGCCGCATCACCATTGCCGAGCGCGATATTACCGATCTGGCGCCGAAGGATCGCCGTGTAGCCATGGTCTTTCAGAACTTCAGCATGTACCCGACCATGAATGTCTATGACAACATCGCTTTTCCCCTGCATGCGGTCAAGATGAAGCGCGGCGAGATTGACCGCACGGTGCGCGAAGTGGCGGCTCTGGTGAACATTGATCATCTCTTGAGCCGCAGCGTTCGCCAGGTCAGCGGCGGCGAGGCGCAGCGGGTGGCGCTGGCGCGGGCGATGGTGCGTCGCCCTGAAGTCTTTCTGATGGACGAGCCGCTGAGCAATCTGGACGCGAAACTGCGGGTGCAATTGCGCACCGAAATCAAGCGGCTGCATCAGGATACCGGCACGACTTTCATCTTCGTCACCCATGATCAGGAAGAGGCGATGACGCTGGGCGACAAGATCATCGTGATGAACAATGGCGATATCCAGCAGGTGGGAAGCCCCCACGAGGTCTTCTTCGCGCCGCGGAATGCCTTCGTCGCCAATTTCGTCGGCACGCCGAGCATGAATATGCTGCATGGCGCGGTTAAGAGCGCAGATAACGGCGGATATCGCATTCAGTTGCCCGGCTTTGAACTTGTGCTGCCAGCGCGTTTCCATGATGGCTTGGCGCGAATGGCGGGAAGCCGCGTCATCTGGGGCATCCGGCCCGAAGCGATCAGACTGGTCGCGGAAACGGGCGAGAACACCATCAGCGGCGAAGTGGAGCTGGTGGAGGCGCTGGGCAGCCGTGACCTGATTTTCGTCCGCGCCGCCGAGCAGCTCTTCGGCATCATCGTCGACGCGCAGGAATCGCTCGCGGTGGGCGCGACTTGCCGCCTGCATTTCGCCGGCGGGCAGATGCATCTATTCGACGCCGAAAGCGAGCGCTCGCTGGGGAATATTCTACCCCCCTCGGTCCCCCCATAGCAATGGGGGGAGGCTGGTCGGAAGGGGTGAAACTGTTTGGATTGCGACAAGACTCCCCTCCCTGATGCTTCGGGGAGGGGCTGGGTCACGTAGACATAGACCTACGGGGAGGGGTTAGACAAACGACAATTCCGAAGTCTCGTTATTCTCTACGAACCGCTGAAGTGAGGACAAATTGAACGCAATCGAACTGAAAGCGAAATGGCGGCGCGGCGAGCCCAGCCCGGGCATGTGGCTGAGCCTGACCGACATCACCGTCGCCGAGATGGTTCGCGATGTCGGCTTGGATTGGGTCGCCATTGATACCGAGCACACCGCTATTGACCTGCAGTCCTTGCAAAATCTGTTGATCGCACTGGGCGATGCGCCGACCATTGTACGCGTGCCGGGGGGCGATCCAGTCCAAATCAAGCGCGTGCTGGATATGGGCGCGGACGGCGTCATCGTGCCCCATATCAATAGCGCCGAAGACGCGCGCTTGGCGGTGGCTTCTTGCAAGTATCCGCCGCTGGGTATTCGCGGGACCGGTCCCCGCCGCCCGAGCCGCTATGGACTCGACGAAAAAGAATACCTGGCAGTCGCCAACGAGTCGACCATCGTCGTCATCATGATCGAGACCGTCGGCGTTGCCGAAGATTTCGATGCCGTGTTGGAAGTCGACGGCTTGGACGCCTGTATGATTGGCGCGGTCGACTTGAGCGCGAGCATGGGTCTGCTGCCGTCATTCGATGATCCGCGCGTCATCGCGACGATCGACCGGGTGGCGGCGAAGGCGCGCGCCGCCAATATGCCGCTGATATCGGGCCGCTCGCCCGACGCCGACGAGAGCAGCCCCTTCAGCTGGAAGAACCTGCTGAAGCAGGGCTTGCATATCATCCCGATCGCATCAGATCAGGGCCTTATTCTGACGGGCGCTCGCGAGATGTTGGCCGTCTTTCGCGCACATGCAGCGAATGGAGCAGGCTGATGCCACGAATGCAGGTAGAGCGTCTGAGGACGCTGGGAACAGCGATATTGAATGCCCTGGGCTCGCCGCCGGAGCGCTCGTCTTGGGTGGTCGAGACGCTGCTGCGCGCCAACCTGGCCGGGCATGATTCGCATGGATTCATGCGCTTGCTGCAATACGCCGAGTTCGCGCGAGAAGGCTATATCGACATGTCAGCCGAAGTCGTGACGCTGCGCGAGACGGGAGCGACCGCGCTACTGGATGCGGGGCGGACATGGGGCCAGGTCGCCGCCAAGATCGCCATGGAGCGAACGATAGAGATCGCGGCGCGGCAGGGCATCAGCATGGTGGCGCTAGTGAACTGCCCGCATATTGGGCGGCTGGGTGAATATGTCGTCATGGCGGCCGAGCGCGACATGATTGGAACGGCTTTTGTCAATTCTCAGACCGGCGGGAACGGAAACGTAACGCCCTGGGGTGGGATCGAAGGCCGCTTCACGCCGACGCCCTTGGCATTCGCCGCGCCTAGCGGAATGGAATGGCCCGTTTTGGTCGATATCACCGCGTCGGTCATGCCCGAGGGCAAAATCCGCGATCACTTCTTTCGCGGCGCCCAATTGCCGGAAAACGTGATCATCGACGCGGACGGGAACCCGAGCCGCGACCCGAAAGACTTTTATGGACCGCCTGCTGGCGGGCTCTTGCCACTGGGCGGGCCCGTCGGGCATAAGGGCTATGCGCTGGGCGTCATGATCGAGATGCTGGCTGGCGGCTTGAGCGGCGCCGGTTATGTCAGCGAGGTGGCCGCGACGCACGGCAATGGCGTCTTGTTTCAAGTGATGAATATCGCCGCCTTTGAAGACATCGCCGATTTCAAGCGGCGTACGCGCGAGCTCATCGCCCATGCCAAATCAGCGCGGCCCCGCGAAGGCATGGACGAAGTGCTCTTCCCGGGCGAGCCCGAATATCGCAGCGCCAAAATGCGGTCGACCGACGGGATTGAACTGCCGGAGCGCTTGTGGCGGGACTTCAATGCGCTGGCGGCGGAACTCGGCGTGGCAGTGCAAGGAGACTGAGCGATGCGTTTATGCGGCAATTCCATCACATTTCAGGACTACTCAGCGGAAGAGGCTTGTCAGCGCTTGGCGGCGGCCGGCTGCAATGCCGTAGAAATGTGGCCGCCGCATCTGACGGGCTGCCGCACGCCCGCGCTGCTGCAACAATTTCGCGAATTCGCCGCTGAGTTGGGATTGGAACTCTGGGGCTACAACGCGGTCGGCGCCGATTATTTTCAGCCCTTTGGCTCGACTGCGAACTACAACCGGACGCTGGCGGGCTTAAAGGAAGACGTCGATCACGCGCTGGAGTTGGGCGTCCACGATGTGATGGTCTGGGAGGGCAGGCGGCCCCCCGATAGCGACATCCCCGATTCTGACCTACTCGCCACATTGGTTTCGCTATTCACCGAAGCGATCGACTACGCGCGGCCAAAGGACGTTCGTTTCACCGCAGAGCCGCATCCCTTCACCTTGGGCATGGCCAACGACTTTATGAAGCAGCTCTGCGACCAGTTGGATCGAGATTATTTCGGCATACTCTTCGACTTCTGCCATTATGGCGTGGGCCAGCCGGAGACTTACGTCGACGCGATCTACGACTTGGGAGCGCGGATTGAGCATCTGCATTATTCCGATACCGATGGCGTCACCAGCGAGCTGCATTATCCGCCGGGCAAGGGCGCGCTCGATCTGGCGGCGATGAATCAAGCGCTGAAGGAGATCGGATTCGCCGGCACGTCGACTCTGGACATGTACGGCTATCCGATGCCGGAACAGGGCTATCGTTGGGGGCTGCCGCTGTATCGCGCGGCGCTGATCGAGATCGGCCTTGCCGGTGAGGGCGACGAATGAAAGCGGCGCTTCTGCATGAGCTCGGCGGGCCCCTGCGGATTGCGGACGTCCCACAGCCGATACCGGGTGCGGGCGAAGTTTTGGTTCGCGTGCGCGCCTGCGGCATCGATGGCACCGATTTGAAACTGATTGATGGCTTCGGCTATGAGCCGGAACTGCCTCTCATCATGGGCCACGAGATCGCCGGCGAAGTTGTGGCGGTCGGCGCTGGCGTCTCGGAATTCGCGCCGGGCGATCGCGTCGCCGTATACAACTTCATCACCTGCGGAAGTTGCTTCTATTGCCGCAGCTTTCGCGATCAGCTTTGCCTCAATATGGGCGGCATCGTCGGTGTGCTTGAGGCGCCGGGCGGCTATGCCGAGTATGTCTGCCTGCCGGCGCAGCAGCTCATACGCCTGCCCGATGCTTTGAGTTATGCCGATGGCGCGACCTGCTGCGACGCCGGCATGACCGCGCTGCACGCTGTGGACCGCGCCGATGTGACCGTGGGCGACAGCGCCTTGGTGATCGGCGTCGGTGGCGTCGGCTCCATCGTGACGCAGCTGCTGGCTTTGGCGGGCGCTACGGTGATCGCGGTTGATATTGACGCCACCAAAGCCGATTGGGCGAGGGAACAGGGCGCGTCCGTCTTTCTAAGCGCGACTGGCGAGGAGCTCGCGTCTCGGGTTCATGAGTTGAGCGATGGCGTCGGCGTCGATCGCGTGATTGACGTGGTCGGTTTGGAAAGCACCATGAGCGCTGGTTTTGCCTCGCTGCGACGGGGTGGACGCCTGGTGGTGGTCGGTTATACGCCGGAGCATTTTCCGCTTTCAGGAAAGGAACTGGCGCAGAATGAAAAGGAAGTCATCGGCACGCGCGCGGGCCGGCGAATCGACCTGAGCCGCTGCCTCAAGCTCTACGCAAGCGGCGCGCTGCGCTCGATCGTTCGTCAGACGATTCCACTCGCTCAAGTCAACGAGGCGATGGGCATGCTGCGGGCAGGCGTCACCGGCCGTATCGTCTTGACAAACGAGTGAACCGCTACAGTGAAAACTGTAGGGGCGACCTATCAGGTCGCCCGCCTTCACCTCCGACTTCTGAATGAGGAGAACAGATTATGGAAAAGCTGGTTATCACCGTCACCTGCGATACAACCTTGACATATCCACACAATCCGCACGGACCGAAGCCGGATAACCCAACCGGCGTGGCCGATGAATACGTCCGCGCGATAAACGCGGGCGCTTCCATTTGTCACGTGCACGGCTCTTATGTCAGCGATACCGAGATCCAACCCGATGGCCGGCTGCTGCAGATCCCAATCATGGATGGCTGGGCGGAGATTTCGGAGCGCATCCGCGAAACAGGCGAAGCGGTCTTGCAGTTCGGCTTGGCGAGCATTCGACTGGAGCAGAAGATCGAGCTGTGGCAGAAGCTCAAGCCGGACATGAGCTCGATCAATTTCGACTCTCATGACGAATACTTTCAGCCGGTACCCGAGCATCCGCCGGCCGGTTATTGCTATTCCATTCATCCCATTTCCGAGCTCCGCGAGTATGCGCGCCTGGCGAATGAAAATGGAGTGAAGCTGGAAATCGAATGCTTCAGCACGGGCGCCTTCTGGGCGATTGAAAAGGTGCGCGCTGGCGAATTCTGGGTCGGCAGCAGGCGCGAAGACGAGCTCGGTTTGCTGCCCGATCCCTTGTGGGGGACGCTCTTCTTCGGCTGGCCCGGCCAGAGCTGGACGCCGCCCTCCGCCAAGGGCATCCAATTCATGGTTGACCATTTGCCGGACAATATGAACTGGAGCATGAGCTGCATGGCGCCCGAGGTCTACTGGTCGGTCATCGCTCATGGCATCGCCATCGGCGGTCATGTGCGGGTCGGCATGGAGGATTGCCCCTATATGGAAAAAGGCGTCTATGCCCAGAGCAATGCCGAGTTGGTCGAACGCGCTGTCCGTATCGCCAAGGAGGTCGGGCGCGAGATCGCCTCGCCCGAAGAGGCGCGCCAGATCACGGGATTGTCGGGATGACCTCTCTATAGCGCGGGATCTATAGGGGCGACCGGCGGGCAGTGTCCACGCGCCCTATCAGGTCGCCCGCTGCCACGAGAGCAATTTCAGAGTGAGACTGAGCCCGTGATCATCGACGCGCATGCTCATATTATGACGGCGGTGAACGGGATGACCGCCAGCGGTCCGACGGGGTCGCTCTCCTGGGGGGTTGTCCGTTGGGGCGACGAGACTGTTAGGTTGATGCCGCCTTTCAACGAAGAGACTAGCTTTCCGGCCGAGGCGCTACTGGCGCAGATGGACTGGGCCGGCGTCGAGCGAGCGGTGCTGCTGCAAGGACCCTTCTACGGGGAAGCAAATGCCTATGTCGCTTCGGCTGTTGAGCATTATCCCGATCGCTTCGTCGGCGCCTTTGCGCCTGATCCGCATGCGCCCGATGTCCGGCAGGTGTATAAGCAATGCGTCGAAGATTATGGTTTGCGAATCCTCAAGTTCGAGCTGACCGAGCCGACTGGTTTGACCGGACTCTATCCTGACCTGCGCCTTAACGCGCCTGAGCACGGCTGGATCTTTGAAGCCGCCGAGCGCGATGGGCTGGTTGTGACGCTTGATCTCGGCAAGATCGGCAGCAGAGCCTATCAAACCGAAGCGGTCGCCGCCCTCGCCGAGCGCCATCCCAATTTGACCTTCGTCATCGCGCATTTGGCGCAGCCCCCGATCGGCGAGAACAACAATGCCGAACTCGATGACAAGTGGAGAGAACAGATCTTGTTGGGGCGCCGGCAGAACGTCTTCTTTGATTTGTCGGCGTTGCCCGCGTATGCGCCTGACTTCGATGAATATCCCTATGTCGCGGCGCGGATGTACATCAAGCGCGCGGTGGACCTGATCAGCGCCGAGAAGATCATGTGGGGCACGGATGTCCCCGGCTTGTTGACCAGCGGCAGTTATCGGCAGCTGCTGAATTACGTCCGGCTGCATTGTGACTTCTTATCTGAGGCGGAAATGGCGGACGCGCTGGGGCTGAACGCGCTGCGCGTGTATTGGGGTGACGACTTCTGACGTGATGCCCGGTTGGTAACGATAGCGACTGCTTTTGCAAAAGACTACATGAATTATGGGAGACTTGTAGGGGTGAGCCATTGGCTCGCCCGCTGTTGCCACAGGCGCCAATCTCACCTTCCTTGAGAGACCAGAAGACACTGATGCGGAAAGGTGGAAATATGACACAGGGGGCGGATAAAGAACAAGACCGCGCGTCGCAGGGCGTATACACCGAGATGCGCAATACGCCGGAGCGCCTCGAATGGTATCAGGATTTGGCGCTCGGCATGTACTTGTACTGGACGGTCGACGCGCCCTTCGGCATGGTCAACGCCCACTCGGTCATCGGCGCCTCGCCCGATTATCTGCGGCGCTATTTCACCCAGCTACCCGCCTTCTTCAATCCAAGCGCATTCGACGCCCGCTGGTACGCGCGTTTGGCGAAGCTCTGCGGCTTCGATTATGTGACCGTGGCGGCGAAGAATCACAACGGCTTCTGCATGTGGGACACGGCCACGACCGATTTCAACGTGATGAACACGCCCTACGGCCACGACATTCTGCGCGAATATGTGGAGGCGCTGCGCGAGGTCGATCTGCCGGTTGGCATGTATTTCTCGCCCGATGACGCCTTTTTTCAGTGGCGGCGTGGCAATGTTCCGGCGCGCGCCCGCGATTACGCCAATCCCGAAACCAACGCCGAATTGCTGGTTTACGACAAAGCGCAGATTCGTGAATTGCTGGAGCGCTATCAGCCCGATATCTTGTGTTTCGACGGCTACCGCGACGCCACGCGTTCGCTGGTCGAATACGCCTGGCGCGTGGACCGCGACATCATGATCACGCGCGGCGGCATCATCACGCCGGAGCAAGAACGCCGCGACGACGTGCGCGGTCCCTTCGAAGCGCATTACACCATCGGCACGCAATGGCAATACAAAGCCGGCAATGACGAACTGAAGAGCGGGCGTGAATTGATTGAGCTGCTGATCGACATCCGCTCGCGCGCCGGTACGCTGCTGCTGGCGGTGGGCGGACCCGATGCCGACGGCCGGCTGCCGCGGGACATGGACGACCGCGTCCGCGAGATCGGCTTGTGGAACTTCGTCAA
>WTGC01000235.1 GCA_011523705.1 Chloroflexota bacterium
GGCTAGGGGATGGGGGCATATATGACGGGAGGTCTCATGACGCAACCAAACATCATCCTCATCCTGGCGGACGACTTGGGCTATTCCGATATCGGCTGCTACGGCGCCGAGATTGCGACGCCCCATCTCGATCGGCTGGCAGCCGGTGGCGCGCGCTTTTCGCAGATGTACAGCTTCGCGCGCTGCTGCCCCTCGCGGGCGGCTCTGCTGACCGGCTTGCATCCGCATCAAGCAGGCGTGGGCCACATGGTGGCGAACCGCGGTACGCGCGCCTATCAAGGCTATTTGCGCGATGATGCAGTGACGATCGCCGAAGTGCTCAAAGGCGCCGGCTATCGCGCGATGATGTCGGGCAAGTGGCATACCGGCGGCCAGATGCTGGCGCAGGAACCGGAAACCTGGAAGCCGGGCACGGACGGTTTCCCCACGCCGCAGCAGCGCGGGTTCGACCGCTTCTATGGCACGCTGGTTGGCGCGGGCAGCTTCTTCTACCCCCACGCGCTGACCGAAGATGGCGAATTCGTTCGCGATTATCCCGATGATTTCTATTACACCGACGCCATCAGCGACAAAGCGATTGACATGATTGACGAGGCGCATGGTGACGACGCGCCTTTCTTCCTGCACGTCGCTTACACCGCGCCCCATTGGCCTTTGCACGCTTTGCCCGAAGACATCGCCAAATACGAAGGCGCCTACCGCGGCGGCTGGGACGTTCTGCGGCAGACCAGACACGAAGAGCTCAACAGCCTCGGCCTGCTCGATCCGGCCTGGCGCATATCGCCGCGCGATGCCGATTCGAATCCCTGGGAGGCGGCGCGCAACACCGATTGGGAAGACTTGCGCATGGCTGCGTACGCCGCCATGATCGACCGGATGGATCAGGGCATCGGGCGCATCCTGGCCAAGCTGGACGCGCTTGAGATCACCAACGACACGCTCATTATCTTCTTGTCGGATAACGGTGGCTGCGCCGAATTCATGGCGGAAGACGGCTGGCGCGATCATCGCTCTTATGTGCCGCACCTGCCCGATGGCACGCGCGTGAAAATCGGCAACCGCGTCGACCTGCTGCCCGGTCCAGCCGATACCTTCATGAGTTACGATCTGCCCTGGGCCAACGCCTCCAATTCGCCTTTCCGCCTCTACAAACATTGGGTGCACGAGGGCGGCATCTCCTCGCCTTGCATCGTCCATTATCCAGCCATGATCGAAGCCGAGACCGTCTGTCATAGTCCGATTCAGTTCATTGATGTGCTGCCGACCTTCGCCGAGCTGGCTGGCGCCGCTTATCCGAGCGAGTACAACGGAAATGCGATTCAGCCGGTCGAAGGTGAGAGCTTTCTGCCGGCGCTGCAGGGCGCGGATTGGCGGCGCGAAAAGCCGCTCTATTGGGAGCACGAAGGCAACCGCGCCGTCCGCATCGGCGAGTGGAAGCTGGTCAGCAAGCACCCGGGTGATTGGGAACTTTACAATATGATTGAAGATCGCACCGAGCTGAGTGATCTCAGCGCGGGCGAGGGCGAGCGGGTCGCCACGATGAGCGGGCTCTACGAGGCCTGGGCGGCGCGCAGCGAAGTGCGCGAGTGGCCGCTGGCTTAAGGAACGTTCGCCGGCGCTTTCAATCCCGTTCCCATCCCACCAACCTGCTGTAGGGGCGACTGACGGTCTGTGTCGGCGGTCTGTGTCTACGCGACCTACGCGACCCTGTGAGTCGCCCTCTCTGCGCTGGCGGTCTGTGTCTACGCGACCCTCTGCGTCCTCTGTGTTCAAAATCCCTCGGTGAACTCAATATAACCCGGTGAACTCGGTGGTGAATAAATCCCGTCCCCACCACACCAGCCTGTGGTACGGGCGCTGGTGGCTCGCCCTTGATTTGACGCATGTAAAGCGGGCGACTCAAGTCTCGCCCCTACAGATTGGGATAGTTGACGCATCAAACAAAATCAAAGCCGATGCCGCCGTCTTCCACGCCGTGCCAGGCGAGGGCGGTAGCGATGACGGTGTCGTCATGCGTGCCGGGCGGCGCGCCATAGCGATAACCGCCGCCGGGCAGGCGCTCCAGCGAGTAACTCGCCAGTTCGCCCAGCAGGACGGGATCGTCCAGCAAGCCGATGAAGCCGCGCTCAATCGCCAGCGCCAGCGATTCAATCAAGGGCGATTTGCTCTTTGAGGTGGTGAGGAAGCTGCGCATGGGCAAGCCTTCTTCCTGCAGTGCTTCGATGTTGGGCGCGCCGATGCTGTTGGCTTCCGCCCAGATCAGCCCGACCCGCCAGGCCGCCGCCAGCGCCTTTAACCGCCCGCGCTGCAAGCTCCAGCCGATATTGTTGAAGCGATCCAGGGCGACCATCCGCCGCGTCGTCGCGTCAATCACGGCGATGACGGTGTAGTCGCGCTGCCGCCCCCAATCGACGCCGGCGACATAATCATGCCCCGCTTCCGGCGCCGCAACCCGCCCGGGGATCACGGCGGCGCGGATGCCGCGGAAGACCTGCCCGCTCTCATCGCTGAATTGCGCCAGATATTCGGTCCGCCAAACGTGCTCGGTCGTCTGCCGGCGGATGCTTTCCAGCTCTTCGGGCGCAATCATGGGATTTTGTGCGGTGGAGAATTGAAAAGCCATCCATTCCGGCACATCATCGTCCAAGCCGAGGCGGTACTGATCCCAGAACCAGTTGCGGCCGAAGGGTGTGCTGAGAAAGAGCGCGCCGCCCCGCGTGCTCGTCAGCATCGGGCGCACAATCTCGGGCCAGACAGTCGGCGCCATGAAAGCCGCTTCGTCCAGCACTGCCAGGTCCAAGCCTTCGCCGCGCAGATGGTCCGGATGGTGGGCGCTGCGGACGGCGATCATGCCGCCGCCGGCGATGTCAATGCGCCGCTCGCTCTCGCTGATGCTGAGGCCCGGCGTGTAGCGCAGGCTCGCTTTCAAATCGCGCCAGACCTGGCTCGCCATCATCACTGTCGGCGCCAGCCACCAGCCCCGTTTCTTCCGCCAAGCGGTCTGCTCCAGCAGCGCCGTTTTGCCCAGCTCGGTCTTGCCCCAGCGCCTCCCGCAGGCGACCACCTTGAAGCGCGCCGGGTGCTTCATCACCAGCTTCTGCCCAGGGTGGAGCCTCATGGACCTGACCGTCATATACGAATTCCCAGCGGATGACTTGCTCTTCTTCTTCATCATCAATGTCTTCAATCACCTCCTCCAGTTTCAATGCGTGGCTTACCAGGCTACCGAGCGCCGTCGCCAATTGATTCAGCGGCGCTTTCGCCAGCCCGTCTTCATCCATCCGCGCCAGTATCGATTTGCCCCGCTCCAGCATCTCGAACTGCAAATCGAGGGTCAGGCGCTCGCGCTGTCGATTCCGCTTCTTGCGATACCGGCCGCGCAATTCGTCCTCGTCGCGCAGCCAGCTTTGCAGCGTGCGCGCCGGAATCTCCAGAAACTCAGCCACGCGCGCCACATCGCCATCGTGCTCATCAATCTCGTTCAGCGCGTCGATCTTAGTCTTGAGGGAATAACGTCGACTCATTTGTCTTCGGTCCTTCATCATTAGCTCCGCCTCTAAAGACAGAAGAGACCCCCATAACTCGCCATCCGGCTGCTAACGGGAACGGCAGGCAATCCGTCCGCGTATAGGAATCTCTTACAGTCTGAGGCTACTCTAGCACACGTGTTCTGACTGAGGGTGACGTTTTAGTCGCGTGACCAGCCACTTGCCAGGGTGGCATGGGAGAAGTGAATTCTAGAAAGTGATGAATATGGCTGCATTGAAAAAGATACTGCAGAAATCTAGCAGACGTTGTAGGGGCTTGTCGGGTACTTGGTCGCGCCACCGCGCTTTTTCTCCCCCTCACCCCCGGCCGCCTCTTCCACCAGGGACCTGAGGAGCGGACATGTTCATCTTACCCCATCCCCGGCCCTTCCCGTAGCGCAGTGTCTACGCGCGCCATTGAAATAGGGAAGGGTGACTCTTCTTCGAAGTTGGGATTCAAGCCGCACATGCGACATAAATCGCTGCAAATTGTCGTGCTGTTTGAAGGCGCTCCCCTTCCCTCGCTCGCTGGGTCGCGTAGGCATAGACCTTCGGGAAGGGGCCGGGCGATGGGGTTGTAGCGGCTTGAGGCGTAGCAGTCCGCGTCCAGAGGCAGCGATGGTTCAGATGAGGCTTTGCTGGCTGCTCGACTCAAACGGGAACACGAGCGTCGGATTGTCGTTTGCCGGGCTGTTGACATCGGTCGATACTTCGTGAAACTTCAATTGTTCGGGCCTCGGTCCCAACATCAGGGGGAGCCATTCGTCGGCGACCAGTTCACGCGGCGCCAGCCACAGCTCATAGTCTTCCGGCTCGATAATCACCGCCATGCGATGATGAATCGGACGCAGTTTTTCATTGGCTTCGGTTGTCAAAATCGCGCAGGTATGCAGCCAGGATTCGTCAGGTTTCTTCCAACTCTCCCACAAACCGGCGAAGGCGAAGAGTTCATGCTCGGCATGTTGAATATAAGATGGAATCTTCTTCTTGCCCTGCTTCCGCCATTCGTAGTAGCCGTCCGCGGGGATCAAGCAGCGCCGCCGCTTGAAGGCGGTCCGGAAGGATGGCTTTTCGGCCGCCGTTTCCGAGCGGGCGTTGATCATGCGGTTGCCTATCTTGGGGTCCTTGGCCCAGGATGGAACCAGCCCCCATTTCATGAAGGAGAGCGCTTGCGGGTCGCGATCGGTGATGACTGCCACCTGCTGCGAGGGCGCGATGTTGTAACGCGGCATCTCATAGCCATCAACGCTGGCGAGATTAAAGGCGAGCTGAATCGAATCAGCGTCCGCCGTCAAGGTGTAGCGTCCACACATAAGTCATTCCTTTCTCTTTGCGCAGGCGCCTCTCAGGTCTGCGGAAGCGGCTTCGATTGCGCGCAAGGCGAGGTTCATGGCATCTTTGAGCTTTCTGCTTAAATCGGCGCCACCTCAATAACAACGCCGTTGTGGTCGCTCAATGACAGAATATGAGTCGAGTACTGATTGATCACTCGCAGGATACCTACCTCGAAATCCGGACTCAGCGCGATGTGATCGATCAGTGGCTTGCCTATATCGTAGAGCATAGGTTCGAGAGCCGTCGGAATCTGCCAATCGGCAAAGGTCTGTTCCCGCTTCTGATTCACTTCTGAAGATGGATGGGGATAGGTCGAAGGCGGAATCTGCAAATTGAAATCCCCAATCAGAATAGCGTGCGTACGGTAGCGGTCCTGTGGGAGTACGTCTTCGCGCAAAGCATCGAGATATTCAATCGCGCCTTGCCAGATGGCTTTGCGCTTTTCCCCCCAAGATTGATTGTTTCGGTAGTTGCGATAAGGAATGCACATGCCGGCAACGATGATTTCCAAACCCGCCCATTTCATTTTGGCGCTGACAAAACGTCCCTCCGGCAAACCCGGGGAACCGACCTGATCGATGTCATACCAAGGATAATGGGCATTCCAAAGCACAACCTTGCGTGCGCCAAGCCGCTCATATCTTCCCCAGCCCGCTAGACCGCTGCTAGTTGTATATCCGCCCAACGGCAGTGTTTCGGGATAGGCTTCTGTCAGGCAGATAATGTCGCTGAAGCTGCCTGTTAGCAAGCCATGGATTGTCTCGAAGCGGCCGTTTACACCGCGTGGGCTTGCAATCTGCGTATTCCAGTTCAAAATCCGAATCATTGTATCGTCACAGCTCTTCGCGCAGCATCGCCGCCATGATCGCTGCCCGCTCCGCCAGCGACGAAATCTCGCCGTATTCGTTGATCGCGTGCCCGCCTTCGCCGACCATGCCCATACCATCCAGCGTGGGCACGCCCAGCGCCGCCGTCTTATTGCCATCGGAGCCGCCGCCGGTTCGCCCTTCTTCCAGTGCGATGCCCATATCGGCCGCCAGCGTCTGCGCCCGCTTGAACAAAGCCGCAATCTCGGGCGTACGCTCCATCGGCGGCACGCCGACGCCGCCCTCGACAATGATTTCCGCTTCCGGGCGCATCGCCTTCAAGCGCATGATTTTCTCGTGGATCGCTTGCTGGTGGACGCGCGTCCAGGCCCGCACATTGATCTCCACTCGCGCTTCCGCCGGCACGACGTTGGGGCGGGTGCCGCCGCTGATGACACCGACGTTGGCTGTCGTGCCGATTTCGTAATCCGTCATCGCTTCCACCGCGATCACCTGATGGGCGATCTCCTCAATCGCGTTGACGCCCTGCTCATGATCGGCGCCCGAATGCGCCGCCCGGCCTTTCGCCGTGATCGTATAATGGCTGACGCCCTTGCGCTGCGTCTTGTAAGCGCCATCCTGGGGCGGCTCGGTCACGAAGACGACATTGTGCGCCAGCGCTTCGCTTTCGATCTCGCCGCTGGAATGCTTGCTGCCGGTTTCTTCATCCGAATTGAGCAGATAGGTGATGGGTCCCTCGGGGAAGAGGTCGAGCGCCCGCAGCGCGCGCAAAGCCCAAAGCGCGATGACGATGCCACCCTTCATATCCATCGCGCCGACGCCATAGAGGCGATCGCCCTCGATGCGCGTCGGTCGGCCCGCGACCGTGCCCACATCCCAGACCGTGTCCATGTGGCTCATGATCGCGATGCCGCCGTCGCCCGGTTTCCAGCGCGCGCGCAGCACATCGCCGACCGCGGCTTTGGGGATGACTTCGACCGCGCCGCCCAAACCGCGCAATTCTTCCGCCAGCGCCGCCCCCAGCGCATCGACCGCGGGCTTGTAGGAAGTGGGCGATTCGAGGGCGATCAGGCGCTTCAAGTCAGCGATCATCTCATCGGTATGTTCCTGCAGATAATTCAGGATGCGCCGGTTGTCGATGGCGGTCATGTGATTTATGTCCTCGTTCGATGGTTGCCTGGCAAGAGTATAACAGTTCAGCGGAGAATCGCAGGTCGCGAATCCCCCGTCGCCGCGCGGGCGAATATGTAGGGGTGATTGACGAGTTGTGCCTGCGCGCTTCCGAGAGCGGCCCGTCAAAGCGCAAAGTGATGTACGGGCGAGCCGGTGGCTCGCCCTCCGACTTCAATGCTCGGGGCCCGCTCCTGCTGTGACGCACGACCCGCCGATGCGTGGGCACGTGGAAGGGTTTCGGACGAACGAATCTTTGCGCGGAGGGTCAGCCGTCGGCTGACCCGTACAGACATCTTTGATATCGATCACTGTAGACACGCGCGCTGCACGGCAGCGGCTCACGCAAAATACCTTGCGTGTTGTTGTGCAGACGGAATACTGTGGGCGAGTCACCGCCTCGCCCCTACGGATCTTAATCAAAGCGCAAACGTGTAGGGGCGTTTGAACCGCAGTGTCTACGCGCGGCGCTGTAACGCCCTCTTGCAACGTGCAACGTAAACAGGGGCGACCTGATAGTTCGCGTAGACACTGACCGCCAGTCGCCCATACACGATTTATCAACTTTGAGGATTCTCGCCTTAGAGAGGAACCCCGCTAAGATTCCAGCAATGAATCCGCTCGGGGCGGTTTTGGAGTTAAAATAGGAGAAAGAGATTCTCGCCAATGAACGACTTCCCGCGCGTCAAAAGAGAGCTCACCGCGGCATTGGATCAAGGCCGGGCGGCGGCGCTTGCCCTCGTGGAGACGACGCCGCCGGACCTGCCGGTGCACGACGGCTCGGATTGGACGGCGCGCGATCTCATCATTCACCTGACGGCGCTGGAAGCGGACATGATCACCGCTATGCAGCGCGCGATTGCAGGCGAGGGATTCAGCGTTGACCTGCGCGGGCAGGCAGACGCGTCCGCGCTCTACGAATTGCGCCGGCGCGAGCGGGCGGATTCCAGCTGGGATGACCTGCTGGGCGAGTGGGCGCGCGTTCGTGACCAGTTGCGGGGATTGGTCTTGGCATTTCCGGTCGATCGAATGCGGATGTCTTTCAGCACGCCTTTTTTCGTTGACTACGATCTGACGGGCGCGGTCGGCGCATGTGGCGCCCACGAGCGACATCACTTGGCGGAGATGCGCGCGGCGCTGGAAAACCATTCTGCAGTCGAGGCCGCAAATGAGCCAGAGCGCGACGAGCGAACTGATGCGTAGAAGCCGGCTGTTTGCGAGAATGCTGGACTCGATCGACAGATCGAAGGCGCTGATAAAAATGCGTTTATCTCGGTCGCTCGCCGCATTGCTCATCTGTATATTCTCATTCGGCGCATCGGCGCAAGATGAGTCCGCTCCGATCTTCCAGCGGGAACCGCGGCCCATGCCCGCGTCGGCGCAGATTGAAGAGGGCCTTCTATTGGAGACCTACTTTACGTCCTTGACGCAAGGCGGCGTCGGGCTGCTGCGTTTGAGCGGCGCAGACATCGTCAGCGCGCGCGCGGAATTCCGCCACAAAGACATCCCCTTCTTTCAGGTCGCCGGCGACGCCTGGTACGCGCTCATCGTCGCGAATGTCGATAGCGTGCCGGGCTCGCATCAATTGCTCGTGCATGCGCAGCGTGAATCGGGCGCTACGACCTTCACTAGAAGATTGCGCGTGATGCCCGGCAACTTTATTGCGCAGAACTTCGAGCTCACTGGTAGCGCCGCCTCGACGGTGTCGCAGGCTTCAGAGCGCAAGGCGGTTGGGGAAATCATGTCGGTGCTTGGGGACTTCATCGCCGAGCCGCAGTGGGACGCGGAGGGATTCGAATTGCCGCTCGATAGCGAGCTGACGTCGCCTTTCGGCGCCTTTCGCCTGCTCAACGGTGGCTTTGAAACGCGCCACATGGGTTGGGATCAGAATGCGGCCGAGGGTACGCCGATTCGCGCGATGGCGGCTGGCGTCGTGGCGCGCGCGGCTAATATTGTATCGGACCTGTATGGCGTGTATGGCCGCTTCGTGATGATCGATCACGGCCACAATGTGTTCACGAATTATGCTCATCTCTCCGAAGCGCTGGTGGAGCTGGGCCAGCGCGTCGAAGCCGGGCAGATCATCGGATTGAGCGGCAATACGGGCCGCAGCAGCGCGCCGCATCTGCATTGGGAAGTCCTCGCGCATGGCGAATGGGTCGATGGCTTGACCCTGCTTGATTTGTGGTTGCCCGCGCCGAACGGCTCTAAGGCATAGGCGAACGCGCGGCAGTAATTCACACAGCGAAACAATTCCATGTATAATGCACAAATAGCCGCCCGCGACTCTTGGTATAATTGACCTTCCATCGCCACTTTCGCGCCCAGGGCGGTTGAACGCGAGTTGGCATCGCAGCCGAACATTGGCGCTCGCTGACTGAGGAGGGAATCATGCAGCAGAAGGACCACTTCCGCCTGGTTGTCCGGCGCGGCCCGCAACCCAATCTCGCCTTTGAAGTCAGCAAAGATCTCACCACCTTGGGGCGCGATATCAGCAACGATATCGTCATCAACGACCGCGAAACCAGCCGCCATCACCTGCGCCTGATGACCGCGGGCGACACGCTCACGATTGAAGATCTCGGCTCCACCAATGGCACTTTTGTGAATGGCAAGCGCATTTCCGGCGTGACGCCGCTGCAGAATGGCGACATGATCGGGCTGGGCGAGACGGTCACCCTGGCGCTGGAGCGCGTGGAACAGGGCATGGACGCCCCGGCGAGCGCGCCATCCAATCTGGGCGACCTGCTGCCGCCGGCGAACCCGCCCCAACCGCAGCCCGAAACGCCTATGCCGCAGACGCCGGTGATTCCGGCCGCGCCCGAACCGACCTACAATCCGCCGCCGGCCGACTACGGCTTGCAAGACGCGCCGCCGCTGGGGGCGGATCCATACACGCCCAATATGCCGGCCGCTGGCGAGCAAATGCCGCAGCAGCCACCCGCTTACCAAGCTTATCCCGAGGGCGCCGCCCAACCGCAAGGGGCGCCCGGTTATTATCCGCAGGGACAGCCAGCCGGCTACCAGATGCCGGCGCCGCCGCCACAAGGTTATCCCGGTTACGACTACGATCCCTACGCCGCGCGCGAAGAAAGCAGCGGCACCTCGCCCTGGCTGATCCTCGGCTGCTTCGTCTTCTTCATCCTGG
>WTGC01000242.1 GCA_011523705.1 Chloroflexota bacterium
GGATTCAGCGAATCCATTGACGCCTGCGGAATGGTGGCGATCTCGCGCCAGCGCAATTGACGCATCTCAGCCGGCGGCAGCTTCAGCAGGTCCATGCCCTTAAACTTGATCTCGCCGCTGACGATATGCCCGTTGCGCGGCAGCACCTGCACGATGGCTTTGAGCAGCGTGGTCTTGCCGCAGCCCGATTCGCCGATCAAGCCGAGACGCTGGCCCTCATCGAGATCCAGATCGACGCCGTCCACTGCCTGAACGATGCCGTCTTGGGTGCGGTAATTGACCTTGAGATCGCGAATGGAGAGGATGGCCATAGCGGGTTACATCTCGCTCCCGCCACGCCTAGCTCCCCCTCTCCCCTTGTGGGAGAGGGGGCAGGGGGGTGAGGGGTAAAATACGAAGATTTTCATATCCGCCTCACATCCTTCTTAAACGTGGAAACAGCACTTCTTCGTAACCGCGGCCGATGAAGAAGCCGGCCATCACCGTCAGCATGATGCAGAGGCCGGGCGGCACGATCCAATAGAAGGCCTCGCGCGAGAGCGCCAGCGAATTGAAGGCGTCCTGCAGCATGAAGCCCCAACTGATCGTCTCCGGATCGCTGAAGCCGAGGAAGCTGACGCTCGCTTCGGTGAGGATCGCCCAGGCGATGGCGAAGGAGCCATAAAGGAAGGACAGCGGCAAGATGCTCGGCGCGATATAGACAAATATGATGCGCAGATTGCTGGCGCCGGAGACGCGCGCCGCGCTGACGAAAGCTTGCTCCTTGATCACCAGCACCTGAGAGCGGATGACCCGGCCCGTATCCCGCCACAGCAATACCGCCATCGCGACCACCACATTCCAGATGCTCGGATCCAGAAAAGCGGAAACCACAATGATGAAGGGGATGAAGGGGATGCCAAAGGCGACATCGGCCGCACGCATCAAGATGGCGTCCACCCAACCGCCATAATAGCCAGCCAGCAAGCCGACCACCGTGCCGATGACCGCCACCGCCGCCGCCGCCGAGAAACCGACCAGCAGCGCCGAACGCGATCCGTGAATCAGCTGCGAATAAATATCGCGCCCAATGTTCGTCGTGCCCAATAGGAAGGTATTGGTGTAACCCTCAGCGATGTCTTCCCCGGGCGGGGCGAGCCAGTAAGGCATGGCGTCTTTGATCCAGTCGCCTTCGTTGTTCTTTAGCGGCGTCAACGGGTCGTTCGGCGCGATCTGGGGCGCGAATATCGCCACGATGGCGAAGACGGCAAAGATGCACAAGCCGAAGAGCGCCAGCTTGTCGCGCTGAAAGACCTCGAGGTTGGTCTCCCAAAGCTGGCGGAGCGCCGAGCCTTGCCGGAATTGCATTGCCGCCACCCCCGCCGGCTCTCCGCGAGCGCTCGCTTCCTGCTGAATCGTCATAGCTGCGCCTTAACTCACCTGCGCCTGCGCCGATGCGCCGACTCGCGGGTCCAGCAGGCTGTACAAGATATCGGCGATAAAGTTCATAAACACAATAATGACTGCGATCAAAAAGAAGGCGCCTTGCGCCAGCGGATAATCGGCTTGCTGGACCGCCCGCACCAGCGTTCGCCCCAGCCCGGGCCAGGAGAATACATGCTCAATCACGACGTTGCCGCCGATGCTGTAGCCGATGCCCAAGGTCAGCGCCGTCAGCACCGGCAGCATGGCGTTGCGCGCCGCCGTGTGGATCATCACTCGCCACTCGCTGTAACCGGCCAACCGGCTCATCGTCACATAATCCTGATCCAGCACTTCGAGCATATTCGAGCGCATCAGCAGAAGGGGCAGCCCATGCAGATAGAGCGCCAGTGTGAAGGTTGGCAGGATCATGTGGCGCCAGAAAACCGGCGACATTAACTTGTCCCATTCCGTCTCCCAGCGATAACGCACCATCGGCGGTCCGATGCCGGACGACGGCAGCAATTTCCATTGAAAAGCGAAGAATGTCAGCAATAACATGCCTACCCAAAATTGCGGCGCAGCCCGCGTCATCAGGGTGAAGGTCGTGCCGACGCGTTCGATCAGGCGGCCGCGCATGGCGGCCATCACGATGCCGCCAAGCACGCCCACCGCATACGCCAGCAGCAGCGAGGTCAGCGTCAGATAAATGGTATTCGGCAGGTCAGCGCCCAGGATGTCCAGCACCGTCTTGCCGGAATAGCTGAAAGTATCTCCCAGATCCAGCTTAAGCAGGTTGAACAGGTAAATGATGTACTGCTCGCCCAGGGGTTTATCAAGCCCGAAGCGCGCCAGCAGCGCCGCCTCCTGCTGTTTGGTGAAGGTGGTGTCGATGTAGCTGGCCAGCGGATTGCTCGGCGCCAGCCGGAAGAGCAGAAAGAGCAGCGTGACGATGATCCAGAGCACCATCACGCTCTGCAGGAAACGCCCCAGAATGTAATAGGCGACGCCGCGGCTCATGTTATTCCTCTATTTGCTGCTTGTAGGGCGACCGACCCTTGCGCGTAGACACTGCAGTTCGGTCGCCCGCCGGCTCTTGGTCTACCCCCCTCGGTCCCCCCGTATCAACGGGGGGAAGGTTTCGCCGAGCTTTGCAGATACTGTGAACCATATAGCGAGTCAAGACTCCGCTCGTCTTAGCTCTCCTCCGGCGGTCAGTGTCTACGCGACCCCGATGATTCGGGGAGGGGCCGGGGGAGGGGTAAAACTCATGCGGGCGATATGATAGGTCGTGTAGACACTGACCGTCAATCGCCCCTACATAATCTGCGCCGGTGCGGGCCTAGTTCCCCGGGTAATGCAGGCGGCCCTCGTCATCCCAGCTGTAGCCGGCGCCTTCCAACAGAGCGCGCGCGCCTTCAATGCTATAGTCGTAGGTCGGCAGATCTTCGCACTGGCGCCAGTATTCCAGCGCCGCTGAGACGAAGCTGTCGGCCGGCGCCGCCAAGCCGTTGAAGATGTTGTCGATGATGAACTCTTGCGGGATCGTATGCGCGATCGCCTGGCGGAAAGTCACGTCATCAAATGGCGCATACCGCACATTAAACGCGAAGTAGTTCATGCCGATGCTGATCGCCGAGAACAGATCGAGATGCTCATTGTCAGCCACGATCTGCTGCAGCACTCCGGGATCGCCAGGCCACTCCCAAAGGAAGTTCATTTCACCGGCTTGAATCTGGCCGAGCGTCGCTTCCTGGTTCGGCAGCACGTTCATGATCCAGGCATCAATTTTGGGGCGCGCCCAGTGGTCATCGAAAGCCTCGAGATAGACGAACTCGTTGACATCAAAGGCGACATATTTGAAGGGACCGGAGCCGATCGGAATCTCTTCCTGAATCGAATCGGCATCGGCGTCATCTCGCTCCAAGAGGTCATTGATGATCGGTTCCCAGATATGCTTGGGAATCAAATTCAGCTTGGCCAACGAGCTGGTCTCGAAAGCCGCCGACGGATTGTGCAGCGTAAAGCGCAATGACAAGTCGTCGATAATCTCGATATTGGCGACATTGCGGGCGAAGGGGTGATAGTCAGGCGCCTCCGGACGGAATTCTTGATTACCATCTTCATCAGTCTGCGTGGTGCCAGCCAACGCCGCTTCAAAGGAATAGGCGGCGTCATCGGATTGCACATCTTCGCCATCATGCCACTTCATGCCCGCGCGCAGGGTGACGACGACGTTGTGCGAGTCCTCCCAGACAACGCTCTCGGCCGCCCAGGGCTCGGGCACGCCTATCGGGTTGATGCGCATCAGGCGGTCCCAAGTCATCTCGGTAACGCGGCTGGGCGCGTCGCCGGAGATCTCCAACGGGTTGAAGGCTTGTAGGAAGGAAGTGGTTGAAGTGATCAGCGTCTTGTCCTCGCCGGTCGGCTCGATGCCGATCCAGGTCCAGAAGTTGTGCACGCCGATGCCGGCCTGTGTCGTGATGCTGTCAGGATTGAAGAATGCCGTATTCACAACCTGCGGCGTCAGGGGGTGAATAAAGTAGGCGTTCACCATGTCGTTGCGGATGATCTGCTGCGCCTCGCAGATGATGTCCAGACGCGCTTCTTTATCCGCGACTTCCACGCGCTGCGCTTCCGCCAAAGCGTCATACTCGGGATTGTTGTAGCCGATGAAGTTGTAACCGCCATCGCGCACGCTCGAGTGGAAGAGATTGTAGGTGAACTCGTCCGGATCGGAGCGCTCGGGGCGGCCGACCATACGCCAATGCGTCATTTGGAAGGGACGATCGGCGGCGGAGCTCTCTTCCGTGCGGCTGTACCAGATCTCGTCAATCAACTGCGCCCAGGGGATGGCGCGGTGCTCGACCTCGAGCCCAAGTTCGCGCATGTTTTCGACGACGAGGCGGGTGGTCTCATATTCGATGGGGCGCTCGGCCTGCGTCACCGAATGCACGATGATCGGCGGCACCGCTTCGCCCATCATCTGCGATGTGACTGGCAACGCGAGCGCCAGCAGCATCAGCGCCAGGACAGCTATGCTTACAAGTTTTCTGCTCATGGTTTGCTCTTCTCCTTACAATTTACATGGCAAAATGAACGAAACGCGTTCAAGCTTTGAACTTTGCCGATTCTAACGCACCTCCTTCAACAAATGACCTGTCAATTTAGAACGGGAATCAAGTATGGCTTGTTTTCTAGCGCAAATGCAAGTGTCCCCGTCCATCGTCAAAGCGAATTTGAGCTTCGGGCGACATCGCGTCCAGTCTTTCGATGACCGCGCGCGCTTCATCGCCGGCGAGCAGCTGTGGGTTGCCGTCCCCATCCAGCAGAGCCGGCTGCAACGAATACTGCGCCTCTCCCGGCTTTGATAGGTCTGCGAGCGCGATCACCGTCTCCGACCATTCGCGATTGCGTCTGTCGACACTGACAGTGTAGGGCGCGTTGCGGCTGACCGGCGTCTCATGCACCGGTCCCCGATTATGGTGAAAGACGAAATTGCCCAAGCTGTAGAATATCGGCTTGCCCTGATGCAGCTCCACCGCTTGCAAGGAATGCGGATGATGCCCGACGATGACATCGGCGCCGGCTTCAATCAGCGCATGACCGACCTCAATCTGATAGTCAGCCAAGCCGTCTTGAAAGCGCGGTCGCCAAAAGGGCGGCACGCCCCAGTGCAGCGCCAGCACGACGAAGTCGGCTTCGGCGCGAGCCGCTTCGATCGCGGCAATTGCCCGCTCTAGATCTTCGCGCCAGGCGCGCGTGTACACATAGGGCGCGCTGCCCGGCTGTTCGAGGCTGGCTAGCGGATCGAGGTGATAGGACTCAGACACGCGAATCGGCGCGACGCCGGGCCGCCCCTCAGCCGCGGCTGAACCCGGTCCCAGCGTGGATGCCGCGCCGAGAAAGGCGACATTGATTTCGCCCAGGGGAAGGACTTCCGCGCGCCAAGCCGCATCTAGATCTCCGCCCGCGCCGACATAGGGCAGGTTTTGCGCGTGCAGATGTCCGAGCGTGTCGTTGAAGGCGACTTCGCCGAAATCCCACATGTGATTGTTCGCTAGCGTCACGATATCGAAGCCCATCTCAAGGACTTGGGACAGCAGAGCCGGCGGCATGCGCATATTGATCCACTTGTCGATCGGCGTCCCGCGCTCGGAGACCGGCGTCTCCAGGTTGCCGAAGGCAATATCGGACGATCGCAAAAGCGAGGCGACCGCCTCAAGTTCAGCCGACTTGGGCAGCGCCTCCTGCAAAAATATGTCGCCGACCATCGCTATTGTGGGCATCACCACGCCATTCTTCTGGACGACTCTAGTAGGGGCGACTGACGGTCAGCGTCTACGCGACCCTGTGTTTCGCCCGGAAATGCGCACCAGCTGTACGGGCGAGCCGGCGGCTCGCCCACCAAAGCGCAAAACTGTGTAGGCAGGCGGGCGAGACAAATCTCGCTCCTGTTTACGCTGCAGGCGTCAAACGCCATCCCCCGACCCCTTCCCCAGCGAGCTAAGGAAGGGGAGCTAAATCTTGCGAGCACAGAATACATCCCGTGCCTTGTCCACAGTAGGACGCAAGGTATTTTGCGTGGGCGGCATTGTCGCGCGTTTGTCTACACCTTTTCCCCGCCTTTATAGACCGCGGCAATATCGCGCAAGTTGCGAATATCGACCAGCGGGTCGGCGTCAAGCAGCAGCAGATCGGCGTACTTGCCCGCTTCGACCGTGCCGATCTCATCTTCCCAGCGCAGGACCTCCGCGTTGTTGCGCGTGCCGATGGTGATCGCTTCCATCGCCGTCAAGTCATTTTCGACCAGCAGCTCAAGCTCGCGCGCCATAGCGAACTGATGCGGCGCCAGCGGATTGCCGCCGGCATCGGTGCCGATGCCCAGGAAGATGCCTTTGGTACGAGCCAAGGCGATCGTCTTGCGAATCTGCTTGACGCCCTGCTCGATCATGGGCTTGCGGCGTTCGGCGTCCGCCTGCTGCACTGGCGACAGCGGATAACTTTCCAATTCGGGATTGCCGGCGCCGAGCGTCAGCACCAACTGCGCGCTGTTGGCAACCATCATGTCGGCGGTTTCTTCATCAAGATAAGTTCCGTGCTCAATGGTGTCGACGCCGCCGAGCATGCAATTGCGGATGCCGCCGGTGCCATGGCAATGGGCGGCAACGTGCCGTCCCATCATATGCGCCACCTCGGTCACCGCTGATATCTCTTCGACCGTGAGCTGGCTGGCGTGGATGTCTTGCCCGGGCGTGGCGCTGCCGCCGGTCGCCATCAACTTGACCAAATCGGCCCCCGCCTTGATCTGTTCGCGCGCCGCCTTGCGCATCTCATCGGGGCCATCGGCTTCGCGGGCGATGAAGTGGGCATGCCCGCCGGTCATCGAGATGACGCGCCCGGAAAGCTTCATGCGCGGGCCACGGATGAAGCCGCGATTGATGGCGTTGCGCAGCGACATCTCGATATACTGCTCGCCGCCGACATCGCGAATCGTGGTCACTCCTTGAGAGAGCGTGCGCTCGCAGATATCCACCGCTTCCAGCACCAGGTCGTCGCGATGCTTTTCCAGCAAGGTGAAGACGCTGTCGCTGCCGTTGTAGCAGATGTGGATGTGCGCGTCGATCAGCCCTGGCATCAGCCACTTGCCCGATACGTCGATTTGCTTTGCATTTTTCGCGGCGGATGGCAGGTCAGCCGCGCTGCCTACCCAAGCAATGCGCTCGCCTTCGATGTAAACCGCAGCGTTATTCAGTGGCGCGCCGCCATTGCCGTCTATCAGGGTCGCGCCGGTTAGTACGTATCCCATTCCGTTATCCTTTCATGCTTGCGCGTTCGACCTATGGGCGAGCCACCGGGTCGCGTAGACACCGACCGTCGCTCGCCCGTACAAACATTCGTGCTTTGAAACTTAATTCTTGCTGTAATACAGATCAGCCGGACCCGCCGCCTGCCCGGAGGCGATCTTCGGCGGCGTCATGTACGCTTGCTTCGAATGGCTCAGCCCGGAACCGAGCATCGCTTCCAAGAACTTCAGCTGCACGCGCGCCGGATTCAGAAAGGGCACGCCCAATTCGGCTTGGCAGGCTTCCGGAATCTCGAGGAAGCCCATGCTCATGCAGCCGACGATCAGGGTATCGGCGCGGTCTTCTTCGATCGCTTTCACGCCTTCTTCCAGCGTCGCCTCGATCGCCAGTTCGCGGTCTTTATGCAATTCAAGCACCGGGATATTTACCGCGCGCACACTCGCCAGTTTGTCGCCGCCGCCGCTGTTGCGCATCGTCTCTTCCAGGGGTCCGATGACGCTGTCGGTGACGGTGATGACAGAATAGCGCCGCCCTACAGCTGAAGCCATCAGCGCGGTCGCCTGCCCCGCGCCCACCACCGGAATATCGACAATCTCGCGCAGCGCGCCCAAGCCGGGATCGCCATAACAGCCGAGCAAGATGCCATCCCAGCCATCGGCTTGCAGCTCATGCGCCCGCTTCACCGTCTCCGGGATAGACAGGTATTCTTCGTACATGCTCTCGATGGAGCCCGGTCCCGCCGGGATGTCGGTGATGTCGACTTCGGTACCGGCGGATGCGTGACGCTGCAGGTAATCGCGCCGCCGTCCCAGCTCGGCTTGGCCTTCGGTCGTACGTCCCATTGGTCCCGATACGAGGTAGATTAGTTTCATTCGATACTCTCCTATATGGGCGAGCCAATTGACCGCCTAATTCATTAGGACTGCTTGTACGGGCGAGCCGGCGACTCGCCCATGCGGTTCTGTTTGCTCGGCGGGCGACCTGATAGGTCGCCCCTACAGATTACGGTCAACCCCACCCCCGGCCCCTCCCCGAAGCATCAGGGAGGGGAGCAAAAGCAACGCTAACTCAAGAGCGCGCTACAGCCCTCCCCCCATAGCCATGGGGACCGAGGGGGGTTAATGTCTAAATCTTCTCCAGCGCCGCGCGGACGATATTCGCCGAGCTTTCGAAAGCCCAAGCCACACGATTGACGCCGCGCACCAGGTGCGTCCGCGTCACCCGCCGCATGTGATGATCGGCATTGGCGATGTCCAGCGCCGGTGCCAGATCGGGCAATTCGGGCACCCGCACCGCCGGTTCATTGCGGAAGCGCCCCTTGCGCGTGTAGTTGATCGGCACTAACTCCCGCGCCAAAGCCAACAGCGCATCGTTATAAGCGCGGGCCGCCGGGTCATCGACGGCGCCGTTCGCGAGTTGATCCGTCTGCGCGTATAGCCCATCCAGCGCGCCATTCAAATCAGCCAGCGCGTCGAAGCAGGGCGCGAAGTCGACTTCCGCGCCGGCCGCCGCCGAATACTTGTCCAGCGTGTCCTTGAATTCGGCGGTCAGATTGCGAAAGTCGTAGGGATGCACCGGATTGTTCAGCAGGCGCTGCAGCGAGGTCGCGTAGACCCGCAGATCGCGCATCAAATTGTCCTTGTCGGCGATTTCGAGCGTATCGTTCTCGGTGTGCCAGGCGATGTTGGCGCCGCAGCCGCCGACCCCGTAATAACCAAGTTCGTCGATCTTCGCTTGGGGCATCGACGATAAGAGCATGAACAAGCTGGAGATGCCGATATTATTGAAGGAATAATCGCCGGCTTGATGCGGACGTTCGCCGGTGAAGCCCTTGCCGGTCGAATCCAGCACCGATTGCGCGGCGAAATCTTCCACTTCGCTCATCACCGTCACATCGCGATACTCGGTCGCCCAGCGGCAGCCCGGCGAATCGATGTTCATCTGCGCCACGCAGTTCCGCGCTAGATCAAGCCCGAAGGCATCGGCGTACCAGGTTGAGGCGCCGTAACGCCCGGTCGAATGCCCCGACCACCAGGCGACGCGCAGGCTGCGCGCCATCTGTTCGCAATTGTCATTGAAGATGCGCGCCAATTCCAGCAGGGTGGCGTCGCCGACGGCGTTGTCGCCAATGCCGATATCCCAGGAATCCATGTGCCCGTGCACCAGCACAAAGCGCTCCGGTTCGACGCTGCCCTTAATCTCCGCCACCAGGCAGGGGCATTCGAACCAGCCCTCCTTGAGCTCGGCGTGCAAAGTGACGTCGCTCAGTCCGTTCTCCAATTGGGCCAGCAGCGCCTCGCCATCGGGCCGATTAATGGACACCACCGGGATCGTCGGCTGACGATGGTAGTTATCGAGGTCGGGCGCGCCCCAAATCGTGGTGCAGATGCCCCAATGGATATCGACGCCGGGGTTGATGAAGATCGCGCCTTTCGCGCCCTTGTTCTGGAAGTACCAAACCGGCGGCGGACCGCCGAAACCATCGACCACCACAATTTTGCCCGTTACATCCACTTCGGTCGTCGGCGAGAAATCGAAGAAATCGACGCTGCGCCCGGCGGCGAATCCCTCAATGACGACGGGCTCTCCGCTGACGCCGCCAGCCGGCGTGCTGATTGAGAAGCCGGGGGTCTTCGCGCGATAGGTGGCGCCGCCCGCCTCCAGCGACGCCAATATCGGCACGCTCAGAAATTGCTCCGGCATGTGCATCGTATAATCGACGCCCAGCGCGCTCAAGCGCTCAGCAACGTAATTGAAGGCTGTGCGTTCGTCC
>WTGC01000038.1 GCA_011523705.1 Chloroflexota bacterium
CCGCCATGCCGGCCGTCCAAACGACCGGCGGCGGCCAATTGCCCTCGTGGACCTCGGCCGCGCCCAGCTCAAATATCGCCAGCGCCTCGCCGGTAGCGCAGTCGCCCGCATGGGGCGATTCGTCCTGGCAGGTCAGCGAGCCAGTCAAGCCGGGGTAATCTTCCACGCTGGACAGCGCCTCACGCAGTGCCCCGCGGCCGATGACAAGCGTCCCGTCGTCCCGCTCTTGCGCAACCGCCTCGACCGCGTCCAGCAGCAGGTTGGCGGCGTCGTATCCATGCGCGTGGAAGCCGCCGCTGGGTCCCGCCTCGTCAATCTCGCGCTTCCAGGTCTCCACATAAGCCTCGTAGGCTTCGCCGGAGACATGCGGCGCCGCCACATACAGCCCAATGCCGGCATCGCCCACGCCTTGGGCGAATGACTTGGCGAAAGCGCCGTCAGCCGTCATCATGATGATGTCTTCCAGCCCCGGCGCATCGCTCAACTGCTGCGCGATGAGGGTCGCCTCATCGGTGAAAACGGGGAAGTAAACGAGATCGGCGCCGCTCTCGCTGATGGCGCTGACGAGCTCGGTGATTTCAGTCGCGCCCCTGCTGATCACCCCCTGGAAGACGACTTCGCCGCCAAGGCTCCTGAATGTGTTCGCCATCGCGCCCGCCAGACCCCGGGTATAGGGGTCGCCGTCATCGATGGTGGCGACGGTGGATACGCCTCGCGACAGCACCGCAAACTCCGCGCTCAAAGCGCCCTGGAAGAGATCGTTGTGCGAGGTGCGGAAGTAGCCCGGCTGGTAGAGCCCGCCGGCATCACGGTCGGCACTCGTCAAAAACGGCGACGAATTCGAAGGCGAAATCATGAGCCAGCCGGCTTCGCTGATGACCGGCAAGGCGCCCTTCGCCGCCAGCGAGCAATTGGTGCCGATGATGCCGACGATCGACCGATTCGCGACCGCGCGCCGCGCCGCTTCCAAGCCGCCTTCCTCAGAACAGCCAGTGTCCTCCAGCACGAGCTCGATCTCGCGCCCCAGCAGCGTGCCGCCCCGCGCCTGTAGCGCCAGCTGAAACGCGCTGACGGCGACATTGCCGGTCCAGGGTTCGGGACCCGAGAGGCGAAGAATGCCGCCGAAGACGATCTTCTCGGCGGGAGCGATCTCCACGCAGCCCAACGGATCGGCGCAGCCATCATCGGCGAAAGTCGCGCCGCAAAGGGCGATCGCGAAGAGAAGACAGATCAACAGGTATAGGCTTTTCATAGCGTAGGGTCTCCCGGCAGTTGGGTAAGTTCCTGGCAATATGATGAAGGGACATTATGACCGATGGACGACGCAAAGGGTAGCCCCTTCAGTTTGGGAATGGTGGGCGACTCACAGAGTCGCCCCTACAATTTGGGATTCGGCGGGCGACGTGAAAGGCAGTCCCGGCGGTTAGCGGGGAGGGGTTGTGATCGCCCCCCAAGCCCGCGCCACCTGCGCCCGCGTCTCCCGCGCATCGCCATCGTTGCGGATGACGATATCAGCCTGCCGCAGTTTGTCGGCTTGGCTGTTCTGCAGCGCGATCCGCCGCTCCGCTTCCGTCGGCGACATTCCCCGCGCCGATATCAGACGCTGCCGCTGTGTCCGCGGCGAAGCGTCCACCACCCAAACCGAATCGACCACGTTTTTCAACTCGCCCTCGAGCAGCTTGATCGCTTCGATGACCACCACGCGCGCTTCGGCCTCGCGGATTCGCTGGTCGATACGGCGGCGGATGGCGGGATGGGTGATGCCTTCAAGCTCCTTGAGCCGCGCGGGATCGGCGAAGACGATTTCGCCCAAAGCGGCGCGAACGATTTCGCCATCGCTATCGAGGATGCCGGCGCCAAACGCGGCAATGATGCGCTTGTATGCAGGCTCGCCCTTGCGGATGACCTGATGAGCGATGTGATCGGCATCAATGGTGGCGGCGCCGAGCTCCGAGAGCATCTCGAGGACTAGGCTCTTGCCGACGGCGATATTGCCAGTCAAGCCGATCAAGTATTTGTCCGGATAGCGCTCGCTCAAGCTGGCCGCTCCCTTTGGAAAGTTTCGCAAGATTGTAGCATGTCGCCGCTATTCCTAATTGTAAGGCTTGTCCGCTACTGGCCGATAGACTCGCAATTCCCCCCCATCCCCCGGCCCATTCCCGTAGGTCAGTGTCTACGCGGCCCCACAGGGAGGGAAGGGGAGCTAGGGACTTCCTGTTTGACGAAAAAAGCCCCTCCCTCTTTTTGCGCCGCGTAGGTCGCGTAGACACTGACGGCCGACACAGGCGGTCGGGTAGGGGTTTGAGGTGGGGGTTTGCCTCACCAGAATTGCCAGCGTCGCTTCTTCGCCGGCGCCAGCCCATGCGTCAAGGTCGTCAAGCCGCCGCCGTAAGCGCAGAAGAGCGGGCGCTGTTCGGCGAGGAAGTGTTCAATTCCGGCTGGCGGAGCGCGCCGGTTGACCAGTTCCATGAAGGCGCCTTCGCGGCGCATGATCGCCGTCGTGCGCTCGCGCGACAGGTCCGGTTCCCAGCACCACTTTTCGGGGTAGAAATAGTAGAAGTGGGTATAGGTCACGGCTGTGCTGACGCTGACGGCGCGATTGTCGTAAGACCACAAGTCCAAGCCGATGGGCGCCGCCATCTCCGCCAGCAGGACCAGCGCGCAGCTGCCGGAAACTTGCGCTTCGTATCGCCCCGGGGCGCCGTCCAAATCGGCTATGCCCTTGAGAAAGCCCTCCGGATGGATCTGTTGATCGACGGTCCCGCGATAGACGGCGGCGCCATGCTGGATTGCATCGTCGCTTTCCAACAGGATACCAGCCGCCATGCTGAACGCGCCCAGCCAGAGACCGCGCAGCCGCTCGCCGGTATCGTTGAAGCGTTCAAGCCAGGCCGCGATGACATCGCGCCAGGATGCCTCCCAAGCCGGATGATCGCGCAGCATCGCGGCGACCGAGAACCAGGCGAGCGCGCGCTTGATGCCTGTCAAATCGTCGGTGAGTTCGAGGTCGGTTTGCGTCAGGGCGGCGGCGGCGCGGCAGCCCGCTTCGATGTCATCAAATAGCTGACCGCGCAATGCCGATTGGTAAGCCTCGGCCAGCGGATCGGCGTCGGGCCTCTCCAGGCGAGCCAAGGCGCCCCGGATCGGCTCGCGCTCCCGGTTTTCCCGGGCGAGCTGCAAGTCCGCATCGCTGTGGAAAAGCCCTAATGGACGATTGCTTTGCTGCACGGGGTCACTGGTCCTTGTCGCTCGTCACCAATCGATTTGCCGCGGGCGCATCGGTCTCATCATCTCCGCTCAGGGGCGCGCTGATGGGCAGGGCCAGGGCGCGCTTCCGGCGGCGGAAGATCGCCAAGAAGATCAGCAAACCGATGACGCTCAATATCGCAACCAGGACTGCACCGCCAGCCAAGGCGCGCAGGACGACCTCAACTAGGGTGGCATCGATCTTGAGCCGAGAGGCGCCAGGGCTCGGCGCCGCCTTTTGCAAGGGCTGCAGGCCAAACTCGACGAGCGCCGGCGCGGCGCCGGGACTCACGGACGCGTCAAAGACCGCGGCAGAGGTCATGGTGAATTCAGCGCTGCGCAAGCTGATCTGGTAATCGCCGGCTGGCAGGTCATCAAAACACAATATGCCCTCCGCGGCGAAGGGCGAATCTTCCAGCAGCCGCGAGGCGATTGTGACGCCCGCCAGGTTCTGCAAGCCAGCCGAGACGCCATGCGCGATTGCCTTCTCGTCAGAGTCGCGCAAGCCGTCGCCATCCCGATCTTCAAAGCTCTGCGCGCAGACCTGTCCGGTCTCCTGCGCCAGCATCGCCGGCAACGATACAAAGGGCAGGCAAATCAAGAATAGCCTGGTGACCAGTCCGCGCATCAGCGCCACCGAATGATCAGCGAAACCGCCATACCGCTGAAGAAGACGACAGAGGCCAGGCCGAGCGCGAACAATCCACTCAGCTCTCGCAGGAGGCTGCGCGGGCTTTCGCTCATGCCGTCATCGCCATCAATGTACGCGGCCGGCGGCGGAATCGAGGCTGTCGCCAAGCCTTGCCTGGCGCCAAACTCAAGCGTGACCAGCCCCCCGTTTCGCAAATCAAGGCGCAAGAGCGCTGCGCTCGTCAAGCCGTAGCCGGGCGGCGCGCCCCCCTCAATCGTGTAGAGCTTCCGCTCCAGGCGGCGCGTGCAAAATGGCTCGGCGGCGCCATCTGTCGTGTGAAGCAAACGCTCGACATCGGCTCCGTCGAGCAAGCGAATGGTAGCGTCTGCCAGCGGACGCTCATTCGGCTCCATCATGCCGTTTAGGTTGAGATCTTCAAAGGCGGAGACGCAGAGCTGCGGACGAATGTCGGCTGGATCACGCATCGGCGCGTCCGCTTCAGCCACGGGCGCCGGCGGCAGGTCGCCACTTTCCACGTCGCCGCCAAATGGCGCCACAGATTCGCTCGATTCACCCTTTTCTTCTTCATCCGCGGCGGGCTCGTTATCGTCTTCGGCGAACGCCGGCGCGGGAATGACCAATAGGCGCTGGCCAATCTGCAGCAGCGCTTCCGGATCCAGGTCATTCAGGCTCAGGAGTTGGTCAAGCGCGACGCCATAGGCATGAGCGATCGAAATCAGCGTGTCGCCACTGTCCACGGTATGGATGATATCGCCAGTCTCTTCAGGCTGCGCTTGAAGCAATACCGCGCCGATCGCCAAAGCCAATATCCCGCCCAGAAGCCTTCGCAAAGCGCGCCCCCGTCCATGCTGCATACGCCAGAATACCGCTGGAATTATAGCATGTGGCGGGACGGGTTACAGGGCAGGCAGGCAAATCGAAGCGACGGTCCGCTGCAGCGCGGATGCTGGCGCCGCCCCTATTCGCTCGCTCCCAAACCCCATCCTAGGCGAATCTCGGCTAAAATGGGGGAATGAAACTGCTCTGCTGCTTTCTACTGCTCGCCCTGCTTGCCCATTCGCCGGCGGTCCTGTCGCAGCCGCGCGAGATTGAAGCGCGAGCGCCCGCTGCCCGGCAGGAGGGCCTCATCAGCGGGCGCCTGGACGCGGCCAATCCGCGCGATGTCTACACCGTCGAGGGCTTGCGCGGCGAGGTCATTCGTTTCGAGCTGGAAGTGACCGACGGCGATCTCGATCCGGTACTCAGCGTCTTCGACAACAGCGGACGCCTGGCGCTGCATCGCGACGATTCCGCCAGTGGCCTGGGCGTCCAGCATGAACTGACGATGGAAAATTCGGGGCGCTACTTTGTGGTGGTGGCGCGCTTCGGTTATCGCCTGGGCGCGACCGCCGGCGGCTACGAGCTGCGCATGACGCGCAAGGGCGTGCTTTCCGAGGGCGGCAGCACCCTGCGCTACAACGACTCGGTCATCGGCACCATCAGCGACGCCAATGCTGAGGTGTTTTACACGTTTGAGGCGGTGCAAGGCGACATCCTGACGATTTCGATGACGCGCTCATCGGGCACGCTCGATCCATACTTGCAAATTGTCGACAGCGAGCGCTTCGAGATCGCCAAGAATGACGACCACAGCCGCGACACGCGCAACGCCCGCATCGAAGGCTTGATTATCGAGCGCACCGGTCCCTACATCATCGTGGCGACGCGCTATGACGACAGCGCCGGCAGCTTTGTGCTGAGTATCGAAGAGGCGGCCAACAGCGGCATGGGCAGCACCCGCCTGGCGCCGCTCCCGCTTCGCTATGGCGAAAGCCGCACCGGCGCGCTCAGCCACGCCCAATACGAGCGTTTCTATTCCTTTGAGGCCGCAGCGGGCGATCTGATTACGATCAGCATGAATCGCGGGGCGAACGGCGATCTGGACAGCTTCCTGATCCTGGCGGACGGCGCCTACGCCACCATCCAGGAAGATGACGACAGCGGCGCCGAATTTCAGGACGCGCTGATCACCGATTATCGCATCCCGGCTGAAGGCATGTACCACATTATCGCGACGCGTTTCGATCGCGAGCGGGGCGCGACCGGCGGCGACTATCGCCTTAGCCTCGATATCCTGGACGAGCCCTTCGTCGATGTGCCCGTCGACGCGGTCAGCATGAGCTATGGCACCAGCGCCACTGGCAAAATCAGCGCCGACAATGAGGCCGACCTCTACGCCTTTTACGGCCGGCGCGGGGAGGTCGTCTCCATTTCCATGACCCGCGTTGATGGCAATCTGGACGCCTATCTGGAATTGCTGAACGCAGCCCAAGAAGTCGTGACCCGCAATGACGACAGCGGCGGAAGCCAGAACTCGCTGATCGACAACTTCAGCATCCCCGCCACCGGCATGTACTATATCAAGGCGCGGCGCTATTCGGGGACGGATGGCAATCCGGACAGCGCCGGCTCCTACGTGCTGGTGCTGGCCGAGCGGGCTGGCTGAGATCCGCTCACCAACGCTAATCTGTAGGGGCGACAGAACCGTAGTGTCTACGCTCGGTATCATGTCGCCCGAACACGAACTGTTAGACATGCGGGCGACCAGGTTGGGCGCGTAGACACTGCCCGCCGGTCGCCCCTACAGCACTCACCGAAATACCAGCAGATTTAGGGGCAACTCTTGCCGCGCGTAGACACTGCGGTTCAGTCGCCCACCGGAGCACGTCGCCAGCAGTGAAAACCTACCAAACCACCTTCCAGCCGCACAAAGTCCACCCAAGCGCCTTCATCGCCGCCGGCGCAGTGGTCATCGGCGATGTAACCCTGGGCGCGGATGTGAGCATCTGGTTCAACGCCGTCTTGCGCGGCGATAGCGAGTCCCTGCGCATCGGCGCCGGCAGCAACATCCAGGACGGCGCCGTCTGCCACGCCGATCCCGGTCTGCCGCTAGTCATTGGCGAAGGCGTGACCATCGGCCATCGCGCCATCGCTCATGGGGCGCATATCGGCGACTGCAGCTTGATCGGCATGGGTGCCATCGTCATGAACGGCGCGCGCATCGGAGCGCAGAGCCTGGTTGGGGCGGGCGCGCTGGTGACGGGGGGGAAGGACTTCCCCGAGCGCTCGCTGATACTGGGCGCGCCGGGGCGCGTCATTCGATCAGTGACGGAAGACGAGATCGCGATGATGCGGCGGACGGCGTCGGAATATGTGGAGAAGGCGCGCGCATTTCGCGCCTCTGGTTAGCGCGCGCGGCTTTCTTCTTCCTCGTCCTCGCCCTGATACGCCAGCAGGTCATCCAGCGACATCTTCGGCACGCGATTCTCGGCCTACATTGACTAACCGATTAGAACTGTTACACTGAGGCTGAACATCGTAGTGGGGAACGAACGATGGATTCCTACACCGTCGAAAATGCGCAAAGTAGCCTGGACAAACTGCTTTCGGATGCGCATAAAGGAAAGACGGTCGTCATCACCGCAGAAAATGGCTGGGCGGTGCAGCTCGTTCCGACGCCGATAAAGGCGAAAAAACCGCGCAAAGCTGGAAGCGCCCGCGGCCAGGTATGGATGTCAGACGACTTTGACGATCCCTTGGAAGACTTCGCCGAATATATGGAATGAGTTTCCTGCTCGACACACACGCTTTTCTATGGTTCGTCAACGACCATAACTCCCTCAGCGCAAGGGCGAAAGACATCATTGAGGATCAACAGAGCATCATCTATTTGAGCGCTGCCAGCGTCTGGGAGATGGCTATAAAATCCAGCTTGCAGAAGCTCGCCCTGCCCGCCCCTCTTAAGCAATTCGTCGAAACGCACATGTCCAGGAATGAAATTGGCATGCTGCAAATTTCGGCGGAACACGCTGTGGCGGTGGCTAGGCTTCCCTTCCCAAAAACGGGGCATCGAGATCCCTTTGACCGTATGATTGTCGCGCAAGCCATCTGCCATGACTTGACTATCGTTTCGCGCGACGCTGCGCTCAGTGACTACCCGATCCAAGTCATCTGGTAGCGGCGACTATTGCTAATTTGCTCGTCACGATTCAGTAAACAAGGCAGACACGCCCGTTCGTGTGGCTGAATAAGCCCCTCCCTCTGTATGGGGCCGCGTAGACACAGACCCGCCGGGGAGCGGTTTGGGGTGGGGGTTAGCGCGCGCGGCTTTCTTCTTCCTCGTCCTCGCCCTGGTAAGCGAGCAAGTCGTCAAGCGACATCTTGGGCACGCGGTTCTCGGCCATGACCGCGCGCATCTCGGTATTGATCTCGCCGTCTTCGCCGATATGCCGGCGGATGTTGGCACCGGTCGCTTCCGAATATTCAAAGCGGTGGTCGGCAATGGTGACGCCATCGGCGATGACCCGCAGCGACCATTTGCCATCCAACTCCATTTGATCGTGCAGCGGCATGCGTGTATTGGGCGTGAGAAAATTGCGACCCCGCGTCAGCTTGAAGCTGTCTTCATGGATGTATACCGCGTCGCCCACGGCGTCAATGATCTCGAAGCGAATATCGCCATTGGCTTCGGTGGGCACGCGCAGCTGCACAAAGGGCTGGATATAATCGATATCATCGGGCAGCGACCAGGTGCGGTAAATCTGCGGCTCGCCTTCTTCTTTGGTCGTCAGCAAGCCGATGTCGACCGCCAGCACCTGCACCTCGTCGGGGTCCAAGCCCGCTCGCGTCACCGATTCGAGCGCGTGCCGATAGACGCGCTGCTCGGCGCTGGCCGGCTGCTGATGGAAGATCTCGTATTCGTAATCTTCTTCCTCCTCTTCCAGCTGCTGCTCGTATTCGTAACCATAGTCATAAGACTCGCTTCGGACATTGCTGCTCGAGCTGTCGTTGTCGAATTGACGGACCAGGAAGAGCAGACCGAGCAAAACCAGAATGACCGGGAAGCTATTGCCCAGCAGAGCGACCGCGCCCAAAGCCAGCAGGATAAAGGCGAGAAACCAGGTGTTGCGGTTATCCATGGATTCGTCCTTCGTTACTTGCGGCTCCGCGAGCCGGTCTGCTGGAGCAAGTCCTTGAGCTGCGTCGACTGCGGCTGGTCCACCTCGTCGACGATGACGGCGTCTTGCAAGTTGCGGCGGCGCTCGTTCAGCGAGGCGTCGAGTTCGCTCTCGCCGCTCAGCCGGCGGTGGCGCTCGCGCGTCGATGGCGCCAGCATCAGATTGTGCATGCCAATCAAGCTGTTATCGACATACACGCGCAAATCCCAATCGCCGTTGCCATCGACATTGGTATTGCCGGCCAGCGGCAGATGATGATCGGCCAGCAGACTGAGCTCGCCCTCGCGCAGGAATGTCTTCATCTCGTGCACATATTGTTCTTCGCCGAGGTGATTGTAAATCTCGTAGCGGATCAGCGCTTGCCGCTCGGCTTCTTCCGGCGTGACGTGCAAGGTAATGAAGGGGCGCACGCCGTCGTCATCTTTGGAGATGCTGCGCGTCCGGCGCATCGCCAAACCTTCGACACCGGTTTGCATCGCGATCAAGCCGATATCGAGCATGACAATGCCGCTGCGGTTGAAGTAGCCGGCGCGGGCGGCCGCTCTCTCCGAGGCTTCGCGCGCCTGTGGCGTGATGCGCCGCTGCACCGGCGCCCGATGCAGCACATCGAGCAGGCTGGCCCGTTCGGGACCGAGCTCAATCATGGAAGCGATGACGGCGACCGCCAGCGCGCCAATCAGCGACAATTGCACCGCCGCTGAAACTGGCGCCGCCAGCAGCGCGAAGCCAATCAGCAGCGCCATCGCGACCAGCCAAGCGGTGTTGCGTCTTTTCAAGCGAATCATCGTCTCTAGCGATCCAATTTCTTTAAGACCCAGGCAGCCTCAAGCCGCCACCCTCCCCTATTCTAACACCATCCCTACCCGTCTCAAGGCAAAGCTGCCCAGACTGCAGCGCGCGGGTGACGCTTGGGACGTCCTCAGATTCAGCCGCGTAAATTTGCGGGTGACTCACAGAGTAGTCCCTTTAAGGCTTGTCCGCTACTAAAGTGAATCTGCACCCGATTGGGTCTACCCCCCTCGGTCCCCCCATATCAATGGGGGGAAGGTTTCGCCGAGATCTGCATTCATTGGCGA